>JAJFLL010000138.1 GCA_021772695.1 Deltaproteobacteria bacterium | reverse complement strand
TATTGGACGGCATGGCCACACTGTTGCAATTTCAGGCGGCGGGAAAACTTACCCCTCATTTGGCTCCGAGGCTCAACCTCCTGACCCAAGAGCTCAACGCTCAATCTACACAGCAACAAAATATTACTTTCACCCGGCCATTTTCGGGAGGGGAAAATTTTACCTGGGCCACCGCCAATGTGGGGCCATCGACGACACTCGAAAAAATATTTTCACCCGACATTTATATGGAATCTAGAGGGGACTTCGAAGGCGATTCGACTAGGCTGCAATCCCGGCCAGGGCGGCAGGATGGGGAATGGGCCAAGCACCTCGAAACCTTGGCGGCGAAGCGACCGCGACAGCGGGTCAGGGCCATGGAACTGTTGGCGGCCCAGATGAAAGGCCTTCCCCGTGCGGCCAAATGGGAACTAGCCGTGACCATCCTCGACCATGCCGTTAACGATGTGGGTGCGGTGCGGCGGGCTGCCAAAAAGACCCTGCCCCGAATCACTCAGTCATTAACTCACGAAAAATTACTGGAACCCTGGTTGGAGCTAGTGGATCACGCACTTGAACAGCACCCAAAATCCGGACTCGATCGAGTGCTACAACGTTGGATGCCTGCTGAAGATAAATTACGTTCCCAATTTACTGCCTTGTCGGACCTTTACGATAAGGTTTGGTTCCTTTCGGATTTAGCGGTGCGAGGCCGATCGGAATCGGGCCCCCGTTTTCAAAAATTATATTTGAAATTGCTCGATAGTCTGGAGGCCGGTGAGCAAAAATTTATGCGCGATGAGGCTGAGGTGTCCTTTCAATTTCCCGATGAAGCTACCTTGAATCGTCACCTCGACTCCTTAGACACCGAGGCTCTATTAGAATTCGAGACCCAGTTTCGCGCTAAATACTTAGTGGATCTTCATGGAAATAGGTTGAGTTTGGACGCCGTTCCTCCCCGTGTCATTACCATTTTAGGGGAAATCGACTCTCGTTGGCAGAATAAAAAGACTACCACATGGTCTCCATGGTTTCGGGAGGTTTTTGCCAGGCCGGCCAAGGAGCAGGTGGCCCAACAAGATTCCGAGGCAACGGCGGTGGCCAAGGATGCCAAGCCTGATTCATCGCTTCATCTTGACCGTGAATCAACAGACAACCCGAACAATTTAATTTCCTTTGTGGGTTATGGAAAACCCATCGAATACCAAAGGGCATTGGAAAGATTCTATAGTCTCAAGACCATCACCGAGAAGGGTGAATGGCTTTACGAATTATTTTTGGAGCATGAGGGCAGTCCACTATTTATGGATTTATTTGAGGAATTGCACCGGCGACTCAGCTGGAAACAGCAGATCCAAATCACCCAGATCGGATTGCTGCGATTTTGGCAAGAAGCCTCTCCGGATTTTCATTTTTTGTTCCAACATAAAAATTTGCGAGAGTTTCAAAGCCAATACGATTTAGCCCATCAATTATTTTTAACCGATATCGAGGGACATCAACTTAGCCGGGAAGAAAGCTTGCCTGAGGTCCGGGAATTTTTTGAACGGTTGGACCATCATTTGACGGAACTGAAAAATCAGACTGTGCCCTCTGCACCGGCTACCGAAGCGGCTATCGTCGAGGCTGTCACCCCATCCGCACAGGTCATCGAACTTTTCCGCCATTCCCTAGCAACGGGATCTCATCAAAAATCCTCGCCACAGGCCGAATCTTCAATGACAGGGGCCGACATCTTGCCGGCCCGTCACCATAAATATCATGGGCTGGACCCGTGGCGGCATTTGCCCGTTGACCATTCGGGTGCTCGCGCCCGCGTCGAATCCATTATCAACCAAATGGATTCCGAGAAGTTGATGCGCTTACAAGCGTTGTCCCCACAGGTAGCGGACCAACCCTGGTTAGTGACGGGGGTCTCGGATGGTATCGGCATGCACCTGACCTTAGGCCTCATGGCCTCAGGTATGATGCGTCGCGGGATGGGAGTCTTTTATGAAAATACACAATTATTGGAATGGAACGAACCGGTGCGAATGCAGCGTTTGGCCCAGGCCCAAGCCTTGGCCGAGGCGGCCCAAGCCTTTGGGGTGGAGTTTTATTTGCATTTTACCGACATGGCCCTAGCCGATACCAAGAACGGTGATCGGTCCCTGCCCGGCGATATCTTACAAAGTCTCAGACTACTGCAATCCACATCACCGCTACCCGAATTAAATTTTTTCGATGCCATGGTGGCCGGGCGTGGACTCAGTGCCATCAAGGGCGTCAAGGAACCCCTAAAATTACCCAGCATCGATGCACAGGGCAGGGTGATCATGACCGAGTTGCCCAAATACACCGCCCGTCACTATAGGGGCACCTTCGACGGCATGGGGAGAAATCATGGCCTATTGCTTCAGGGCTTATCGGAATATTTCGGACCCCATTCGAAAAGCTTTTTTCCCACTTGGGCTGCTGGCTCCCATAATTTCCGCGGTCTCAAAGGGGTTTATGCCGGCAGTGTATTGGGCAAAGCCAAGATCCGCGCCGAAACCGATACTCTTCAATATCATTTGGAAAGTGCCCAGTGGAATTTTAACCGAGGACGGCACAAGTCGGTGCGTTACCCCAGTTTCTTGAGTCATTCGCTAAGTAGTATTCCCGGTGCCGGGGCCTTTGGTCGAATCTCCAAGGCCGTTTTGTCGGAGCAGGGTCTGTATCAAGACCTACCGGAGCTTGCGCTGCGAACCTTATTAGAGGCCTACGATGGCACCCATCATTGGGACCACCCCATGGCCTCCCTGGAACTGGATGCGGCCGAAACGGCCTTCCTGCCGCAGATCGAAGGCCGGCTCGAAGTTTTTTGGCAGCGAGTGGGGGATTACATGAGGAAGCATCCCGAGTGGGAAGGCCAGGCCTTAGATGCCGAGACCTCCGCTGAACTATTACAGGGATTATTATCGGAGGCTGAGTTGGGGGCTCTGCCCTGACCAAGGGGCTTGACCTTCAGTGTTTTAAGTGATTTAGCCCCCTTAGCCGTGAAATCCCTACGAAAAAAATGGTGGGTGGTGTTATTTTTTGCCCTTATCTCTCTGGGCCAAGCCTATCCTTATTCCGTTAGCTTCAAATCAGCCGAGGCCCACCAATGTGGCTGCAATCTACGGGGTCGCGAATGCGTGCATGGTTGCGATCTTTCCCATCGCCACGGCGGCCGTCGCTCCGGTTCTGGGGGCCATGACCACCACCGTCACCATGCAAGTCCACACTCCGGACAACAACACCTTGCCCAGCACACCCCGTCCCAATCCCAATGGGTGGCGCCGCGCTGTTCCCAAGCCGCCGAGCGAAAATTACTCAGCTTGCAAGGCGACCCTTTCCTATTAAATGCCCTTACTTTCGTGCTGCGGGCCCCTTGGGGCCAAACTTTTGATTTCGCTATGCCCACGATTAAAGGGCGTACACCTTCCGTTGAGATTCCCCCTCCCAGGCGGGCCTAAATTCCCCGAAGGGGAATTTTTCTGTTCCCGACATTTATTTTTATCGAAAGGTATACCTATGCGTCCGTTTCGTACGGCCTGGTTGCTTGGTGCGGTTTTACTATTAAGCCTGCCTGCAGCCTGGGCCCATCACGGTGGCGGCGGTGGTACGGTGTTTTCCGGTGGTCAAACCGCTTTAGACCGTATTAATCCGCCGAGCACCAACGTCAATTTTGATTTTGAGTTCAATAGTCTCGACAATAACGTGGGCCACACACTGCTCTACCAAGTGAGGGGTGAATACGCCTTTCTGCAACGGTTCAGCATCGGTGCCCTGATACCCGTGTGGACCGCCGACAACGCCTTCTTACCCGACAACACCCGTTTGGGTGATGTGGGACTGCTCTTTAAGGCGCAGATCCTGCAGTCGAAACGATTGGGCATCAATTGGCTCGGTGGACTCAATACCATTTTCCCCACCGGTAACGACGACATCAACCTGGGTGCAGGGGCTTTTACTATGGCTCCGTACATGACGGTGTTGAAGGACTGGAACCGCATCGGTTTATTCTTAAGCCTGGGATCCGCCTTTGAATTGGCCGATGCAATCAATCCTACCCTCAATTATGAAGTGGGTGTGATCGGAAAAATACTGACGGGAAGAATTCCCCTGGCACTGATTCTTTCTTACCAGGGTGTGAGCTTTCTCGAGAGCGATACCTTTACGACGGGATCTACCAAAGGGTACCTGCAACCGGGTATCGAAGTCGGCCTGGGGGAACATTGGAGCATTACCCTCTTGGGCCGCATTACGCTGCTCGACACCCTGAAGCTCAAAACCAACATTCCCTTTACCGACTTTGCGACGGGACTGTTTTCCGACATCAACGGAAGCTTTCTGTTCAACGTTGGATACGAATTTTAAGGAATAAAACATGAAAACCAAAAAATACCTTCCCTTAACCTTCTTATTATTAACCTTGGTAGCCGCCTGCGGCGGTACCGATTTGGTTGACCAATTTACGGCCAATCAAGCGGCAGAGAGTGGTGCTGTAGAGGTGCAAGCCATCCATCACCTGCATGATGGTTCGGCCGGTGAACTTAGCACCGAAGCCACGAAGACCTTTACCAATGACCTGGGATACGAAATTACCCTTTCCGCAGCCCAGATTCACTTTCATCAAATCCGACTTATTTCTTCCGGGTTCGATCCTGAATGCCTGGGAGGACAAGACCAGGAAGTTATGTTGCACGCCTCTTTTGATTTGATGGGAGAAGACCTGCTAACCCATCACTTGGCCACGGCCTCGGTTCCCCGAGCGGCCTTCTGTGAATTTGAACTGCAAGTGGGTTCGGCCGCCCATGCCATGATCAAATTGGCCCACGATGATGAGGGCGAGACGGAAACCCATGGCGAGAGTAGTGCGGCATTTCATGTCTCGGGATCTTGGAGCAAAGACGGCGACATGGGCGACTTTGCGTTCGTAGGTATGGAACCCAGTGAATTGCACTATACTTTTATGGCCAAAGAAGACGGTGTGGTCGTGGATCATGCCTTGCACTTTCACGAAGGCGAAGGCCTCATCTCGGTATTGATCGGTACCAAATACGATGTGCTCTTCAATGGTATCGATTTTCAAGATCATGGAGTGGCTCTAGAGCAAATTTATGAAAACCTCCATGAAGCGGTGCACCAACATACCAGTGATCACCACGGTAGTGCCCCGGCGAATCCCGAGGGCGGTCACGACCATCCTTAGGACTGTTGTGAACGGCCTAGGTCATATCTGCGGGAGCTTTTGGGATGATTTTTTCGTACCCGAATTTGTCTCTTAAAGAAATGGTGCTGTCTTGGCCGGTGGAAATTTCGATATCACTCATCTTGAATTGACTGGGATGCCCATAGCCGGCGGCGTGGGTAATCTCAGCCAATTCATTATGAAAGGAATGAATATAACGCATCAAGCGTTTGGCCTGAACCTCAGGGTCGATGCCCTTTTCGAGCCATTTTTTGTGGGTGGTGATGCCCGTGGGACAATTATTCGTGTGGCATTTTTGGGCCTGAATGCAGCCGATGCCGATGAGGGATTCGCGGGCGGCCTGAATGAGGTCACAGCCCATAGCGAAGGCCACCGCGGCCCGATCGGGAAAACCCAATTTACCCGCTCCGATCCAAACGATCTTGTCGGCCATGCCGGCTCTAAGAAAGATTTTATAAAGTTTGGTGAAGCCAAGTCGAAAGGGTAGGGCCACGTGGTCGGAAAAACTTAAGGGCGCCGCACCGGTGCCGCCTTCTCCACCATCAACGGTAATGAAATCCACGCCGCGCTGTTGTTCGCTCATCAGTTTGGCCAATTCTTCAAACCATGCCCCGTGACCCATGGCGGTTTTGATGCCTACGGGTAAGCCGGTTTTTTCGGCAATTTCTTCGGCCCAGTCGATCAATTCGGCCGGGGTTTCAAAGGTATTGTGCTTGGTAGGACTCGCACAGGTTTCCCCGGGCTTGACGCCCCGGATCCGCGCAATTTCGGGTGTCACCTTTTCACCGGGTAAGAGACCGCCCTTGCCCGGTTTGGCTCCCTGAGACATTTTGATTTCTAGAAGTTTGATCTGGGGATTTTCCGCCACCATTTTGACCAAACGGTCCATAGAGAAATTTCCATTTTCATCTTGAACCCCAAAGTACCCGGTGCCGATCTGAAACATCAGGTCGGCGCCCTGCTTGTGATAATCGCTTAAGCCACCCTCACCGGTACTCTGGTAACACCCCGCAAGTTTTGCCCCTTTATTTAATGCCGTTACGGCCCTGCCACTTAAGGCGCCGAAACTCATTCCCGATACATTGATCAAGGATTGGGCACGGTAGGGTTTGGCCCGCCCGCGCCATTCACCAAATACCTTGGCACAAGGAATCACCGTATCGGTGTAAACTCCTTCCCGAATGAAATTGCGATCGCCATAGGCCACTGCTGCATTTTTGATAAAGACAAAGCCTTGGCGGTTGATTTCGTCGTCGGTGCCGAAACTGAAATAATTGTCTTTATTGTCGCCCGCTTCTTCGATCCATTCTCGCTCTACCCGGGTAAAGGGCCGTTCCTCACGGTTGGTGGCAACGATGTATTGGCGAAGTTCCGGTCCGATGGTGATGAGCCAATAGCGCAAGTGGCCGATGATGGGAAAATTCCTTAGTATAGGGCGCCGACCTTGGACCAAATCGAAAAGGGTTACCAAAACTAAAAAAGCAGCGATGGAAATCAACACCCAATAGATGACGGCCATGAAAGCCTCCCTGAAAAAAGTTCAATAAGTTCGCTAAAGATAGAGCATTGTTGGGGGCAGTCAAGCATTTGCTGCACCCGCCAGGCCCATGCCCAAAGGCTTGACTAAAGACCCCGGGCCTTGCTACGAATGAAATCACTTCTTATCCAGAGTGGCTGAGGGATTGGCCCCACGACGCCACAGCAACCGCCCCGATCCAGGGGAAATGGTGCTAAATCCACCCCCTCCCAAAAAGGGGAGAGATGAGAAGGGTTCTAAAGAAGCCTCTTCTTAGATCTCGTGGGTGGAACAAGATTTAAGAAGGGGTTTTTTTATGCACCAAATTAAAAAGGAGCCGTCGGCAGCCATGGGATACATGAAATCTCTTATCGGTAAAGAATCGGGAATCCGATATCCTTTAGAAGCCTTATACGTCTGTGAGGTCAGTTTTGGACCCTTAGAGGTGGAATACGATTACGAGCGCATGCAAGGCGACGTCACCCGAGAAAAAATCCTCAATCGACCTGGTAACATGTGGCGCTATCGGGAATTTTTACCCATCGAAGGCGACCCCACCGTTGGGCAGCAAGTAGGATTTACCCCCTTGGTCGAGGCCAAACAATTGGCCAAGAAGTTAGGGTGTAAAAAAATCTACATCAAGAATGACGCGGTCAATTATCCGACCCTATCTTTTAAAGACCGGGTCGTGGCCGTGGCCTTGTCTCGTGCCAAGGAATTAGGGTTTACCACCGTCAGCTGCGCCTCCACCGGCAATTTGGCCAATTCCGTTGCGGCCAATGCGGCTGGTGCCGGTTTGCGGGCGGTGATCTTTATTCCCTGTGATTTGGAACACACCAAGATCATCGGAACTAGTATCTATGGTGCCAGGGTGGTGGGCATTCGAGGGTCCTACGATGAGGTCAATCGATTGTGTTCGGAAATTGCCAACCATTACCCTTGGGGTTTTGTGAATATCAATCTACGGCCTTATTATTCGGAAGGTTCCAAGACAGTGGGTTTTGAAATTTGTGAACAGCTCGGGTGGCGAGCCCCGGCCCAGGTGGTGATTCCCATGGCCAGCGGTTCTCTATTGACCAAGATTCATAAAGCCATCAACGAATTCACCCAACTTGGCCTCATCGAAGCCGGTTCGACTCGAATCTTCGGGGCCCAAGCGACCGGTTGTTCTCCCATCGCCAAGGCGGTGAAAAATGATTGGGATATCTTTCGACCTGAAAAACCCGACACCATCGCCAAATCCTTGGCCATCGGGAATCCGGCCGACGGGTATTTCGCCCATCAGATCATCAATAAAACTAAGGGCTGGGCCGAAGACGTCAGCGATCCGGAAATCATTGCCGCCATCAAATTATTGGCTGAAACCGAAGGGATCTTTACCGAGACCGCCGGTGGTGTCACTTTGGGAGTGACCTTAAAATTACTCGAATCCGGTAAGCTCGATAAGAATGAAGAGATCGTGATTTGTATCACGGGGAACGGTCTAAAGACCCAAGAAGCCATTGTCGATGCGGTAGTCGCCCCCGATGTCATCGATCCTAAACTCGCGAGCTTTGAAGCGATCTGGAAAGATAATTCTTAATTTCGATTAGTCGTCTGAACAGTCTCGGTCGTTTTCTTCGCAATCGTCTGAATCTTGATAAGACACGTTATTATGGTCGAGTTCTAAGGTAGGGCCTTCCTGAATTTTACCGCTTGCAAAAGTAGTGGCATATCCATCTAGTTGGTAGTCGCCACGATCATCTTCTTCTCGAACGAAATCATCGGAATCTACGGACCCAGCAACGACAGCATCGTATTCTTCCCGGTCCTTTGGTGACGGGGCTTTAAATCCCACTGTTGTAGAAACTTGCGGACCCCTTCCATGGATACCCGCCACTACGCGAGCAGGGGTTTCTGCGTACGAATCGATATTTTGAATTTCTGGAGCATTGGTTAGTGGATCGTTTGCCGTGATTTGGACCGCATCTAACGAACCCGAGGGGACCTTGGTAAGCGTTGGTTTGTCAGGAGTTGCAGCGGTGGCCTCAGTCAGATCGGCGGGAGTGGGACTAATAGGGGAGGTGGCTAAATCATCGTCGTCGAGAGCTTCTTCCATAATTTCAGCGAGCTGTTCGGGATCTAAGGTGTGGAATCCGGTGGTTTCTTCCATGGAAATTTGTTCGGGATCAGCGGCTCCGCATCCGGCGGCAAAAATTAAAAACATGAATATTATTCCTAAGGCATAGCGATGGTTCATTTTTTCCTCCTCTTAACCCCGAACCCTACGGGGTTGCTTGGGTAATAAAGCAAAGAGGGTGCCAGATCGGCTAAATAAAAATATTCAATAAATTCAAATAGTTAAAAAATTAACCGCTTACGAATCTGCAAAAATTTGCTAGTTTGGCGATAGTATTGGAAGGTTTTGTTGCAAGATAGAGATGCGATAAATTTAGGGGTGACAAACGGCCCGAGGCGAGTTAGTCCCCTGGGCCCGCTAAATGGGGCCATGGGCCCTCGATCAGGAGAATAACGATGCGTGAGAAGATCATGATGAAGTCAACAGAAAGCGATCATTTCTACACGACCGACAAAAATAAGACCAAAATGGCGGGAAGAAAACTCGAGATGAAGAAATACGACCCAAAATTGAAAAAACATGTCCTTTATAAGGAAAAGAAACTTCCGGGCTCTTCTTCAAAATAGATGAATTTTAAGGAACTAAGCTTATGTCACGCGCTTGCGAATTAACGGGGATCAAACCTCTGACGGGCCATAAGGTCAGTCATTCCAATATCAAGACCAAAACCCGGCAGCAGCCCAACTTGCAAAAAAAGAAATACCTCATCGTCGAGCTGAGCCAATCGGTTACCCTAACGCTTTCAACTCGTGCGATTCGTACCATTGATAAATTAGGCGGCATTAGTCGGGCCTTGCTCACCACCCGAGAAGAACAACTTTCTCCGCGAGTGCGCCGACTCAAGCATCGTCTGGCGAAGACCCAATCCACCAAACGACCCAAAAAGTCTGCATAAGGAGCTGTTCATGGCCAGGATTTGCGAGATATCTCGAAAACGTGTTTCCCACTTTAGCAATCTTCCCGAAGCTGATCGGCCCGATCCAAAGGCTTACCGCCGTATTTTATTAAAGCGGAAGGTGAAGGTCCCTGAAATCAAAGGCGCCGTCAATCTTTGGGTCACCGAAGCGGGGCTTAAAGAGGTCAAAAGTGCGGGGGGCCTGGCTAAATTCCTAAAAGATCGTGACGACAAAAAACTCACCCCCAAATTGCTCAAGCTCAAGCGTAAGATTCACGGCGAACCTAAATCTGAAACTCCGGCCGCCGCCGAAGCCTCTGCATCTGCCCCTGCAGCCCCTGCTGAAGCCGCACCGAAAGAGGCTGCTGCAAAAGAAGCGCCTCCCACCGAAGCTGCTCCCAAAGAGGCTGCCGGTGAGGCTCCCAAAGAGCCCGCCAGCGAATCCTAGGCCCTGCTTTCCCAAAAAAAGACCGGGTTCACAAAAATAATGCACTGCGACCGTACTTTCCCTATGGCAAAGGCCGATAATTTTGCCTGCGTTGGTATTGGGAATCGGTTACAATAGGCATTCCGGGTTAAGGACGGTTATTGAGATGGGATTTTCCAAATTTACTTTAATCATTTCAGCAATATTGCTCTTAGGTGCCTGTGGGGTGTCTTCGAAGGATTCTCCTGAGGGTTCCGAAAACACCTTCGAGACCGGCGGAGCTACCGAAGGTGTGGCTAGCGAAAAGGTCAATGTCCTGGAGACAGTTCCCGATGGCGCGGCTCCCGAGACCTGTCTCGACCCGAACGATTGCAAGCCCGATTCCGTGGCAGAGCCCACCCCCCAAAGTGAATTGGGCCTGAGTGCCCAGCGACCCTATGGGGCCATCCTAGTTGGCAATCAAGTATTGAAATGTGGGCGGGGTATAAGCGTCCCTACCTTTACCGTTTATCCCAATGATGTGTCTCTCAGTGGAAAAATCTTCCGTGATGAAAATCGGGCCCTTCCCGAGAATCCACAAATCCTGGCCATCAATGTGGGAACTCAAGTTTTAGATGCAGTGCCCTGTTCTTGGAGCGATTATTGGGATGCCAATGGGCGTGCCCTGTTGGGAGGTAAACCTTTGATTCCCATGACCCTCCAAAATGATGCGATTTTTCGGGGCGAGTTGCCCGTTCAAGAGGGCGACTTGTTGATCCTCATCATGACCGAATTTACCGGCAGACCCTTGGCGTCTGAGCTGAACTGGCGCGATGTTATGCCTTACTTGCAGGACGGCTATTGGTTGGGCGTTATCAAAGTCCATATTTCTGAAACCCCCAAGGTCGCTGCTCCCATCGTAAATCCCACCACGCCATCGGCAGGCATTCAGGCCCAACCGGAATCCGCCGTGGTAGCTCCTGAAGAGCAGGCATCAGAATAATTTTTCATGGCCACTTACGTCATCGGTGATGTTCAGGGTTGTTTTGCCTCCCTGGAATCCCTATTGAAACTCATTTCATTTTCTAGCCAGCGGGACCGACTTTGGCTGGTGGGAGATCTGGTCAATCGCGGACCTCAAAGTTTGGCCGTGTTGCGCTGGGTCCACCAACACCGGGATCAAGTTAAGCTGGTATTGGGAAATCACGATCTCCACCTCATCGCTCGCTACCACGGTCTGAACTCAGACAAACCCTTAGATACCCTAAAAGAGGTATTGGACTCACCCGAAGCCTCCACACTGATTCCCTGGTTGCAACATCAACCCCTGGTGTATCGCGAGGGTGTCTTTGCCATGGTTCATGGGGGACTGTTGCCCCAATGGGAATGGGATCTCATAGCCCGATTGGCGCGAGAGACCGAAGCTCAATTACAAGGGCCAGAGGCGGCATCTTTATTGTTGGAGCTTTCGGGCAAGCAGGAACTCCAATGGCCACCCAATGAAAAAACGCTTTCTCTTCAGGGGGCCTTTTTAAAGATTCTGACCCGCCTCAGAGTATGTGACGCCAACGGGCGGGTGCATTTTGGTTTTTCCGGTGCGCCCTCCGATTGTCCCGAACCTTTTCGTCCTTGGTATGAGTGGCCGAATCGTTTGCCGGCAAAGCTGCGCTGGTTTTTTGGGCATTGGTCGGCATTAGGGTTATTGCAGCGTGAAAATTTGGTGGGACTCGATACGGGTTGTGTCTGGGGGCGTCAGTTGGCCGCTTTTCGCCAGGAAGATGGCCGTATTTTTCAGGTGGAAGCTCAAGAGAATTAAGCGTTCGGTGCGGCTTGGTTTCCAGAGGTAGAGTTTAATAGGTCCTCAACCAAGCGATTGCTGCTTTGGATGGGTTCGATCACCGAGGGAATCGAGATGTCGAACTCGTTCCAGTCATTCCGGTACCAGGCAGTGTCTTGGTTTTTGATATGATAGAAGCTGCCCAGGTATTCCACATCGTAGTGGCTGCCACCAGAGGTGACCAACATGCCGTTTAAGATATGATCGTTACCGGCGGCCATGGTGGTCTTGGCATACTGCAATATCTCTGGCTGATACTCTTTTAAAAAATTTAATTTTTCAGGATCCTGCTCCGACACTACTGCTAGAACATCGGCCAAGATCAAGGCTTGAGTCCCCAGCGGTAAGGTGTTGAGTTGGGATTTGATGGCCGTTAACTTTTCGGCTCCGCTGGTCTCGCCGTTGTAGAGTTCGTTAATGATCGTACTCGGCACTCGGGTTCCTTTTAGGCCTGAAGCACCCTTCATCAAGATGTCGTAGTCTTGCAGGGGTTTGGGAAGATGGGTCAATTCCGACTTCGGCTTCATTCGATTTTTTGGAATGGTTATGGTGGTATTGCCTACTCGGACCCTTCGATTCCCTAGTTCTTGATTATTAGCCGACGGTTTTAAGTCACCATCGGTCTCAGCATTTGTAACCGAGCCCGTTGCTCCGATGACCTGGCCGTAGGCGTATTTCATATCGAGTAGGGTGGCTATTTTTTTTCCCATTTTTTGGCCGCGCTCGGCTTCCGTAACCTGCGCATCAGTGCCGGCCTGGATTTTATCGAGGGCCTCCTGCAGCGGAATCAATAATTCAGCCACCTCAATGGAAGGGTCCTCATTGAGGGCTTCCCGGGCGGCGGTGATATCCTTGGTGTAGGCATCTCGTTCCTCGGTATCGAGGGTTGCATCCTGATTCAGCCTTTGTTCCAAATCGGTGATGTATTGTTCCGAAGATTGCCACTGATCCAAGTGAGATAGTTTTTCCACGAAGCGTTCTTGGGTTTCGTCGATACGAGAGGCCAAGGTGTCGGGGACTTCCCCCTGGAAATTTTTTAATAGTTCTTCCAAGGCGGTGAGGTTGGCCAACTCTTGTTGTTGCTGTTCCGGGGTCAAAGGACTTCGCTGAATTTGTGCTTCCAATTGTTGCAACTGATTGGCGTAATCGGGAGCGGCCTCTAATTCATAGTCTTCATCAAAGCCGGCTTCCCAGGAACCCAAGTCAAAATCCTCCCCGGAGTTCCAGGGATCGGAATTGAGATAGGGGTCTTCTTGTCGTGGTACTGAATTAGCGTAGGGGTTGCTCATGTCCGTCCTCCCGGGCCCGTAAATGGGCGCCTGACTAAAACTAAAGCAGGATTGATGCCAGAAGGGGCGAATCAGGCCCTCTAAATATTGACAAGTAATATTATGGGGTTAGCGCCAGGACCCAGACCGGACTCAAAATAGAGTGTTGTCAAATCTGTTAGGTTTTACAGCCTTATTAGGAAAATCGATGTTCCGAGGCCGTTGGGGGTCGGTTTTGGATCTGAGACCATGGCGAGGATGAAAATTAGATGTGCCTCAAGATCCGGTGGCCGCAGCGGGATTGCCCTGCCAAATGGTGCGCTGTGGATAGGGGATGGAAATGCCTTGATCGTCGAAGGCGAGTTTCACCTTTTCTTGCATGGCAAAATAGATGTTCCAATACTCTTCTTTCACACACCATACCCGAACCACGATATTGACGGAACTGTCGGCCAAGGCTTGCACGGCCACGACCGCTTCGGGAAGTTCGTCGATGCGTTTTTCTTCTTTGATGATTTGCCACAAAATCTCTTTGGCCTTCGGGATGGAATCCTCATAGGCAATGCCAAAGGTCAGATCGACCCGGCGGTTTTTTTCGGAGGTATAATTGACCATGGTTCCCGAGAGGAGGGCCCCGTTGGG
>JAJFLL010000137.1 GCA_021772695.1 Deltaproteobacteria bacterium | reverse complement strand
AAGTAGGCGATGCCTTCTTCGATGCGGTCCGGCTCCGTATCTTCAGGAAATTTTTGGGCCGCGGTGCTGTCCTCTTTGCCGTTGATGGTCAAGGCTTCGGCAAAGGCCTCGGGAATTTCATCGAGGTCTTCATAGGCGATTCCGTCGATGGTGAGTGTTTGTTCTCTGGCATAGACGGTGGATTCGTATCCTTCCTGGACTTCGATGACATCGATGCTGCCGTCCCGGTGGGTGATGGTGAATACCATGACCCCTGTCGCATCTTGACTAATGGCCACTTCATCAGTGGGGCGGGTGCGAATCACCGTGTCTCCATAGACCACATGGTATTGGGTGTCGCCCGGAATGCCATTGCCCGCTACTCGAAATTCCACCGGTTCTCCTGCGAACCCTTCATAGAGTAAGGCGTCTTCTCGATCCTCCATTGGCTCGCCAGGAATGCTGGCCTCGGGACCTTGATTGAGTTGGGAGGCCTCGGTGAGTTCGATGGCCTCGACAATGGCCGGATTGAGACCGGTCAGGTCTTCGATTTGGCCTGCGGGGTTGGGAGCATGAATGCGAATTTTGGCATCTTCAAAATCATGAATCACATAGAGGGCCTCCGTGCCCGTGGCCGGATCGGTGACCCGAATTTTCAAGACCTCTTCGGGAGGTTGGCCGGATTCGTCCAGGGTCTTGATGATTTCTATTTTGGCCGATAGGGGAGTGACTTCCAGGTCGATTTCATTGCTCCAGATATCCCGCTGGTCATTGCCGATGAATCCGAGCTTGGCTTTGCTTTCGTTATGGACCCAATTTCCGTTGGCGCCACGCATGGCGCCGAAGGGATCGTTGTCAGTATAGGAATTATTGCCATTCGCATTGGCATTGGCCGCCACCGGATCCCAGGAGCCTTGAGGGGAACTGCTCAATTGGCTGTAAGCCCATTGCATCTGCTCCATGAATTCTTGCCAGCTGGCCGCATCGGGCCGGGGAGCTTGCCCCGTCTGCACCTGTTGGTAGTAGGCGTAGGCATCTTCATACCACTGAGCCAGTTCAGGATTGGCCGAATTGCCCAAGTGCTTGGCGTCGTTGCCGTAGCCCAAGGTCTTTAATTGTTGGTGAAAAAAGGTTTTGGAACCGGCGGATGCGCCGGTGGTAACGTGAGTTGATTGCATCAAGAGCCCCCTTATGGCGTGCAGAAGTCTGCACCCCCCTTTGCAGGATTTCCCCCCTGATGCTGGAGAAGGGTATCGGGCCGGGCCGGGGGCGGAGTTGCCTGTAGGGAGCTGAAAATTTATTTTTATAATATTTTCAAGAAGTTAGAAATGGGCGCGGGAGGCCCCGCGCCCTGGAAACACTTGCAGTTTACTCATCATCGGCGCTGCCGGTTTCAGAGAATTCCTGCTCGGTAATGCTGGCCACTAATATCTGTCTAGCCTGCACATTTCCCCAGATCTCATTACCACGCCGCTCATTACCTTCTTCGTGGTATAAATAATTGATCAAGGTGCGGCGCACGTCGGTGGGGATATTTTGCAATACCTTTTTGAGGCCGTCCTCATCAAGGTTGCGGGAATTTTGGTCGATACTGCTACTACCTACCATGGCCCGGTACAAGGCTGAGAGATAGTGACGGACCATGTCATTGCCCGTACCATTATCGGTGACACCGGCCAACATGGTTTGCACTCCACTCCAATCACCGGTGTGTAAAGCCAATTCGATTTCTTCGGCCAGCTGGCGTCCTAATTGATCATGATGATCGCCACGAACCATCGATGACACGTTTTCGGGATAGTCGGGAAGGTCTACTTCAGAGGCTTCGGGTTCCTGGGTGGCTCGCGTAGTTCCGCTCGTTCCCATGGTGACGACCTGATCTTCCTCAGGAAGACCTGCCAAGTTCACATTCGCCTCTAAGCCATTCAGAATAATTTTTTCGGCTCCAGTAATGATAATAATTTCTGATTTACCATCTTTGGCGACGAAAACTCGGTAAGTACTTTCTCCGGTTTTCTCCACCCTGATCGTATCTTGATAACTTTCGGGATTGATGGTGACGACTCCAGGGGCGTATACTTCGTGGGTAGTCACATCGTCACCATGATTTACTTGGATGGTAACATCCTGGTTCTCTGGATTATTATATATAGCCGTTTTATGGGTTTCGGTGACACCACTGAATTCAACTTCCCTTTCTTCGATATCATCGGGAGCCGTTCCGCCGAAATTCACTTCTTCCTCGGAGCTGGTAACTTGTCCAGGAATACGCAGGCTGAAAACATCTTCGAATTCAGCGGGCACGCCTTCCTCTACACCCTCGTAAACTCCGGCAGCGATGTCCTCGGCCGATTGGGTGCCGTCAGCCCAGGTGATATAGGCTGGGTTGCCGGCGATTTCACCTTGGAACCCACCTTTATTGACATAAAAGATATCTTTGCTGCCGTCTCGATGTCGCACCTCAACGGTGTAACCATCGGGTTCGCCAGGCATTCCTTTAGAGACCACAAAATGATCGGAGGTACGGCCGACGATTCTAAAATCGCCGTAGATTTCGTGGTATTCCACATCACCTTCACCGCTGGGTTCAGGCCTGAACTCGATGGTTTCGCCGACACGTGCTTCATAGATCCAATAGTTGTCCAACTCGGCGTGGGCTTCGCCGGGAATGCTGGATTGCTGCACTGCGGGGGCGCTATTGCCTTCTTTAAATTCTTCGACGGTAATGCCAAGGGCATCGGCGCCAGTGACGGAACTCGGATCACCGGCACGAATGGTGATGTCGGCGTCTTCCCAATCGTGAATGGTGATGACGTCTTCGGTTCCCGTTGCGGGATCCATGGTTTTAATCTTGATGACTTCGACGGGAGGCTGCACCGAGGTGTCCATGGTTTTGACGACTTGGGTATGCGCCGAGAGGGGCGCTACGTCGTAGGTGATTTCATTGGACCAGACTTCGCGTGAATAGCCGCCCAAGAATCCCATTTGGGCTTCGGCGTTGTTGTGGATCCAATTGCCATTGGTACCTAAAAGTCCACCGAAGGGGTCAGCGGCTTGGCTATTGTCGACACCAGAACCACTATCTAAGAAATCAAAACTTTGGGCACCTTGGGAAGCATAGCTCAATTGCTGATAGGCCCAATTCATTTGGGTCAGGAATTCATTCCAAGATGCAGTATCCGGTTGGGGGCTTTGTCCCGAGGCGACGTTTTGATAATAGGCGTAGGCCTCTTGATACCATTGGGCCAAGGCAGGATCGGAGCCTAAGGCCTTGGCTGTGCTCTGATTGGCCTGGGGGTCGTAGTGGTGACCTAGGGTTTTGGGTACATGAACCGACTGGGCTTGCGTTTGAATCTGGGTATTCGACATAATTCCGATCCTCCTTAGTGGGCTTGTTCAGCCCGACGCCCTTTAATAGTGCAGAGGTCATGCCAAATGATTTTTGATTATAAGTATATGAAATTATTGTATTAAATAACTTTCATTCGAATGGCTCTAAAATATAGACATTTTTTAGAGTACTAATTTTAAAATATAGAATTATTCATTCTATAATATGATTTTAGTAGTGGGGAAGGTGGTATCCCCTGAGGTCCGATGGGGGAAGTAGGACTCTGCAAGCTTTCCCTTGGCACCTGCCTTGGCCCCAAGGTAAGCAGCGGGCATGGTGAAGAAATTGGAAACCTTGTTTCGTAAAGAAATCCGTGAGCAACAGGCGTATACCCTCAAGCATTACGATAAGGTCATCAAGCTCGATCAAAACGAACTTCCTTGGAATCTGCCGCCCTCTCTCAAGGCCAAATGGATCAAGCGTTTGCAACAGGCCCAACTCAATCGCTACCCAGAAGTTCAACCTGAAAAACTAAGGCAAGCCTTGGCCAAAAAATTTGGCGTCAAGGCTGAGCAGGTATTGGTGGGCAACGGAAGCAACGTATTGATTCAAGCCCTTACCGTGGCGACTGCGGTGGGCCAAAAGGTCATGGCGCCCGATCCCAGTTTTGCTCTCTACAAGATGAATGCCAAGGGATTAGGGAATCGCTTTATTCCCATAAAATTAAGTTCTCAGGATTTTTCATGGGACTTGCCTGCTGTCCTGAAGCAAATCCGCCAACATCAACCCAAGTTGATTTTTATTCCAAATCCCAATGCACCTACCGGCAATTTATTTTCGCTTCGGGACATCGAGCAAATAATTAAGGTGAGTCAAGGCTTGGTTGTGGTCGATGAGGCCTATCGGCAGTTTTCGCAAGTGAGCTTGGTAAAGAAAATAGCAAAGTATCCGCGACTTGCTTGTCTGCATACCTTTAGCAAAGGTTATGGATTAGGTGGAGCCCGAGTCGGTTATCTCTTGGCCCATGCCGAAGTGATTGCCCAGGTAAGCAAGGTGGTTGCGCCTTACGGTGTAACCCAGATCTCTGAAGCGGCTGCCTTGTTGGCTTTGCAGCATGAAAAGGTGATCGCTAAAGAGATTAAACAAATCACTGTGGAACGGGATCGGGTCTTTGCAGCGATGCAAAAAATTTCCAAGTTAAAAGTTTTTCCCAGTGCGGGAAATTTTTTATTATTCCGTGTCAAAGATTCCAAAAAGTGTTTTCAACATTTGTTGAAGCAGGGTGTTCTCGTTCGAGATCAGTCCAGTCACCCTAAGTTAAAAGGCTGTCTACGCGTCACCATCGGCACGCCTCGCGAAAATGCCGCATTCTTACGGGCGATTTCTTCGTATTCCTCTTAAGCATGTCGATCATCACGACGTGGCAAAATCGATTCGACGCCTCGGTAGTCTGACGAATGTTTTTAAACCTCCCGAACCAATTGTTACTGCGGGTGCCCCCCCCCACCGAACAAGATTAGAATAAGGGAATTATAAAAATGTTTAATTTTGCAAATAGATCATTTTACCTTTTATAAAACCATCCATTTGGCCGAGATTTATGTTTTGAGCCGGGGGCCATCCCGAGGCCAGCCTGGGTTAACCCCAGCTTGGCTTATTCCTCCAACTCTTTTAGAATTGAAAATAGCCAAACATAATAAATGGAATTTCAGGAAAGGCGGTGGAAGGAGTGGCGGGCAAAAGGGGGGCTCACAAAAAAAATCAAAGAACTTGGGAATTGGCCCGTCGTTTTTCCCGGGTCATTCGATCCATTTCCCAAAAAGATACGCGTGTGGTGATTTCTTTGGGGGGTGGGGGAGTTCGTATGTTTGCCCATGCCGAGTTCCTAAGGCTAATGGATGAACTCCAAGTGGCTCAGTACATCGATGAGATCTGGGGAGCCAGTGGGGGTGCCATCATGGGAATGCTTTATTCCCTAGGGGTGGCCCCAGAGGAAATGAAGTCAGAGGCCGATAAAATATATAAAAAGTTATATTTTATGCCAAAACTTCCTTCCTATTTAACTATGGCAGGGCGCATCCTCAAAGATGCGGTTCTCCCTTCCAAGGGCCAATCCATCATGGGGGCTTTTCACGATTACCAGGAAGCCTTGCTGAAAATTGTCTCCCAACTTCTTAATAAACAAGAACCCCGATATGATTTTTTTTGTACCGCCTATAATATGGAGACTCAATCCAATGACACCCTCTCCATTTCGCCGGTTAATCGCGCCTACCTTCGAGACGATATATATCAGGTGGACCCCATGGATGCCGTCGCGGCATCTAGTGCGCTGCCGGTATTATTTAAGCCAAAGATTATCCAGGATTCCAAGGGGGTTTCCCGCACTTATGTCGAAGGGGCCATGATCGTAGAAGTGCCTACAGAGTCGATTTATAAAAAATGGCAACTGGACCTTCAGGCGGGGGTGGAGAAACGGCGCCGTCTTTTGGTGATTGCCGTGAGTCTGCAAAATAACTTCAGCTCGATGAACTTGCTGGATCATTGGATCCTCAAACGCTTGCCTTCCTATGAATACCTGATGCTTTCCCTTAATTTCGCCGACTTCATGCGCCATGCCAAAAACAAGGCCCAGCGGGTTGTTCTTACCGACGACCCCAAAGTGGAGTTGTGGGACTTGCAATTGGAGATGGACGGGGGAGGAGTCCTGGACCTGAAATTGATTCCGACGGTCCTAAAGGCCGCCGAGAAAACCTTTCCGAGGCAATTGGCCCAAATAAACAAAACCCTACTTGGTTAGGGCCCCAGGGCAGGGAAGTCTCTAAGAAAAGGCAATCCAATGATCCGTTACAGCTGCTTCATGGTTTTTCCTACAGCTGGGGTACAGACCATTCTGAAAGAAATCTTAGACCGCTATGTGGCAGGCACCATCGATACCGGCTCAATCTTTTCTGCTACCGTCTCACTACAAATTCACCGCCGGCCGGCTTTCGTTGATGAGGTTTAACTCTCGCGTGGTATTTTCGGCGATGGTTTTAAAGACTTGGGCGATGGCCGAATCGGGTTGCATGGCCACTATCGGCTTACCTTCATCGCTGCCTACCCGGGTGTCTTGTTGTAAGGGGATTTCGCCTAAAAAAGGAACTTTCATCTCTTCGGCCTTTTTCTTGCCTCCACCGTGACCAAAAATTTCACTGCGTTCCTTGCAGTGGGGACAATTGAAAAAGCTCATATTTTCGACGACGCCGATGGTGGGTACTTGCACCTTTTGAAACATGGCGACGCCGCGGATCACATCGGCCAAGGCCACATCTTGCGGGGTGGTTACGATGACACTTCCCGAGATGGGCACGATTTGACTCAAAGACAGTTGCGCATCGCCGGTGCCCGGAGGAAAATCCATGAGTAAATAATCCAGTTCGCCCCAATCCACGTCTTCGACGAATTGCTGCAACATGCGGCCTACCATGGGACCGCGCCAGATGGCGGCATCTTCGTCGCGCATCAAGTAACCGATGCTGATGGTTTTAATGCCGTACTTTTCTAAGGGAATAATTTTTTTCTTATTTTGATCTACCAAGGGAGGCGTATTCTTCAGTCCCATCAAAGTAGGAATCGAGGGGCCGTAAATATCGGCATCGAGCAGCCCCACTTTGTGACCGGCTTGAGCCAGGGCAATGGCCAAGTTGACGGCTACCGTTGATTTACCTACGCCGCCTTTTCCGCTCGCCACGGCCACGATGTTTTTGACGCCCGCGAGGCGATTGCCAGGTCGAGTCTTTGGTGTATTGCCAGCCTCAGTGCTCATGTGTAATTTGACCTCCTTGACCCCGGGAATCCGTTCCAGGGCCTGGTAAATTTCTCGTTCCATCGCCCGGTGGGCCTCTTGGGGCGGGATTTGGAGTACGATTTTGAGGGATAGGACGCCCTCATGTATTTGGAGCCCACGGACCATGTCTAGGGAGACGATGTCTTTCCCCGATTGAGGTTCCCGGATGCGTTTCAGGGCATTTAGGACAATATCTTCCACGACTGCAAGGTTCCTTTTGCCATTAGAGGTGATACCATCTTAAACATGCCCAATGGAGATTAGAATGTCCACACCACTGATTTATATGGATCATCATGCCACCACTCCCGTGGCCCCGGAGGTATTCCAGGCCATGCAGCCTTATTTCACCACCGACTTCGGCAATGCCGCTAGCAAAACCCATGTTTTTGGGTGGAAGGCCGAAGCCGCGGTAGAAGTGGGGAGAGAACAAGTGGCGGCGCTCTTGGGCATTGCGCCAGAAAGTCTGATCTTCACCAGCGGCGCCACCGAATCCAATAATCTTGCCCTCTTTGGAGTGGCCCGCGCCCTAAAGGAACGGGGAAACCATTTGATCACCGTTGCCACGGAACACAACTCCATTTTGGATCCCTGCCGCGCCCTAGAAGAGGAGGGGTTTCGGGTGACCTATCTTCCTGTGAATTCCAAGGGGCACTTAGACCTCAATGCCTTGAAAGACAGCCTGACCCCGCAAACCCTCTTGGTTTCGGTCATGGCTGCCAATAACGAGATCGGGACCTTGGCCCCTATGAAAGAAATCGCCGCCATGACTCGGGAGGCCGGCGTGTTGTTGCATAGCGACGCGGCCCAGGCCGTGGGGAAGGTTCCCTTGCCCGTGGAAGAATGGGGTGTTGATTTGATGTCTTTTACCGCCCATAAATTTTACGGCCCGAAGGGTATCGGTGCCCTATATGTGGCCCTGCGTCGACCGGCTATTCCGCTCAAACCCTTGATCTGGGGTGGAGGCCATGAAAGAGGTATGCGGTCAGGCACCCTCAATGTGCCCGGCATGGTGGGTATGGGCCGTGCTGCCCAATTGGCTCAGGATGCTCTGGAAGCCGCAGGCAAACGAGTGGCCAAATTACGTGACGAGTTATGGCAAGGCTTGCAGAATAAGATCCCTCACATCAGCATCAATGGGGATACAGAACAACGCCTTCCCGGGAATCTCAATATTTGCTTTCAAGGGGTGCCCAGTGAAAAATTACTCATGGCCCTGAAAGAAATCGCCCTGTCGGCTGGTTCCGCTTGTACCTCCGATAAACCCCAGCCCTCCCATGTCTTAAAGGCCCTTGGCATGGATGACGCTGCGGTGCGTTCTTCTATTCGTTTTGGCCTAGGCCGCACCAATACGGCCGAGGAAGTGGCTTATACGGTGAATCGGGTCGCCGAGGCGGTAGCCGAGATCAGGGCCCAAGAAGGGATTGATTTTTGATTCAATTGGCCCCATAGGGTACAATCATTGAATGGAGGATATGGAAAATGCAGATTACTGAGGCCGCTATCACACGAGCCAAGCAGATCCTGAAAGAAAACAATAAAGAAGGCTTTGGGCTTCGCATCGGAGTGAGTCCCGGTGGTTGCTCCGGTTTGTCCTATAAGATGGATTTTGAAAAAGAGCCTGGAGAGCGCGATAAGGTGTTAGATATTGAAGGTCTTAAAGTATTTGTCGACCCCAAGGCCTACCTCTATTTACAGAATGTAGAAATCGGTTGGCAGTCCGACATGATGACCAGCACCTTTACCTTTACCAATCCCGACGCCAAATCCACTTGCGGGTGCGGTACATCCTTCGCAGTATAGCCCCTTGGCCGGGGTTCTTTTCCTGAACGTATTTCTTTACAGTTTAGCGAAATTCCGGCATGGCCTGGGGCATGAAATCTATCCTTTCTCTAATCCTCTGTCTTTCTTTCCTCACCTTGGCCTGTGGTTCTACCTCCCAGGCGCGCCGGGGCGGGGCCTTTAAACCGAAGCCTTTCGTCACTCCATGGGAATATTACCAGACGGCACGCACCGCTGATTTTACTCAAGAAGATGAGGCAAAGGTTCAGCAAGTCGAGGAAGTCCACTCCACCCACGGTGATACTCCGTCGGATCATAAGCAGGCCATCATTATTGGGGTAGCGGTTGGCTTAGTAGTGATAGGTGGCGCGGTAACGGGAATATTATTGGCAAAATAATCTCAGCGCAGATGCCACTGTCCCTCAGCATGAAAAACTATGGCTAATTGGTGCAGTCGCCACAGGTGTTTTTCCAACATTTGCCTCTCAAAAGCAGATTTCAAAGTATCCTTCTCTAAATCAATGCGACGGTAGATGATCCCTACTTTTGCCAGCTGGTCTAAGGATTTGGGACTTTCCTTTAGAGAATCCAAAATTTTTTGATCTCGTTTATCAAAAGCCTCAGAGAAACGGTTTAATTTTACCAGGAAGCGTTCTCGGTCATAGATCCGTGAACCGTGCGAAGTGGCATAATAGGTGCATTCCCATTCGGCCAATCGTTGCAGGGAA
>JAJFLL010000136.1 GCA_021772695.1 Deltaproteobacteria bacterium | reverse complement strand
ATGTGGCCACTCCCGAGGCCGTAGAAGATTTGGCGGCCGCCGGTGTCGACGCCGTAAAGGTGGGGGTGGGGCCCGGGAGTATCTGCACGACCCGCGTGGTGGCCGGGGTAGGGGTACCTCAGTTCACCGCCGTCCTTCGCTGTGCTGCCGCCGCAAAACCCTTTGACCTGCCCGTTATCAGCGACGGTGGCATCAAATACAGCGGAGATGTGGCCAAGGCCCTAGCGGCGGGAGCCTCATCGGTCATGGTGGGGTCGCTCTTTGCCGGTACCGACGAATCCCCGGGAGAAATGATTTTATATCAAGGGCGCAGTTATAAGGTTTACCGAGGGATGGGTTCCATGAGCGCCATGCGTCAAGGCAGCAGTGACCGCTACTTTCAAGATGATAAAAAGGGTAACGGAAAATTTGTTCCTGAAGGTATCGAGGGTATGGTGCCCGCTAGAGGCCCCTTGGCCGATACCATTTACCAATTGGTGGGAGGGCTGCGTTCCGGCATGGGATATACCGGATCAGCCAATATCACCGAATTTCAAGAAAAGACCCGCTTTGTTCAGATTACCCAGGCGGGTCTCAAAGAATCTCATGTGCACGATGTGATGATCACTAAAGAAGCACCCAATTACCGCGTGGAGAAATAGAACTACAGGGCATGGACAAAGTACTGATATTAGATTTTGGCTCCCAGTATACCCAACTCATCGCGCGGCGTATTCGAGAACAACAGGTCTATTCCGAAATTCATCCCTACAATCTTTCTTTAGAAAAAATCCGCGCCTTTGCTCCTAAGGCCATCGTGCTTTCCGGTGGGCCGGCGAGTATTTTGGCACCAGGGGCTCCGAATATGTCCCCTGAAATATTTGAATTGGGCGTTCCCATATTGGGTATCTGTTACGGCCTGCAACTCACCGCTCATCTATTGGGGGGGAAGGTGCTCCCCTCCGACAAGCGGGAATATGGCCGGGCCCGCCTCAAAGTGACTTCGGCTGGCGATTTACTCCATGGCCTCCCCGAAGAGTCGGTGGTGTGGATGAGTCATGGCGACCGGGTGGAGGCGATTCCACCGGGTTTTGAGATCTTGGGTCGGAGTGAAAACACCGATTTCTGCGCTATTGCCGATACCAAACGCCAAATCTATGGCGTTCAATTTCATCCTGAGGTGGTTCACACCACCGCAGGCAAAACACTTATTGAAAATTTTTTATTCCGCATCGCCAAACTCAAGGCCGATTGGAATATGGCTTCATTTCTGCAAGAAGAAAAGGCCAAGATCCGCGCCCAAGTGGGAGATAGTAAAGTTATCTGTGGTCTCTCCGGCGGGGTCGATTCTACCGTAGCAGCGGTGTTGATACATGAGGCCATCGGCGATCAATTAGAATGTATCTTTATCAATAACGGCCTGCTGCGCCTCAATGAGGCCGAAAAGGTGCAAGAGACCTTTCGCGAGAATTTCAAGATCAAGTTGCATTACGTAGACGCTTCAAAACGCTTCTTGACTGGGCTTAAAGGGATTAGCGATCCCGAGGCGAAACGAAAGATCATTGGCCGGGAATTCATTGCGGTTTTTGAAGAGGTGGCCAAAGAGATCTCTGGCGCAAGGTTTCTGGCCCAGGGCACTCTGTATCCCGATGTGATCGAGAGCGTTTCCTTCAAAGGCCCCTCGGCCACCATAAAAAGTCATCATAACGTGGGCGGACTCCCAGAAAAAATGGGTCTTAAATTAGTAGAGCCTTTGCGGGAGTTATTCAAAGACGAGGTGCGCCTATTGGGACAAGAATTGGGAATCACGAAGACCCTGACCCATCGCCAACCCTTTCCTGGTCCAGGCCTGGCCGTGCGTATCCTTGGAGAAATCACTCAGGAGGGTATCGATATATTGCGTCAGGCCGACCATATCTTTGTGCAATTGATCAAAGAGGCCGATTGGTATTACCGGGTGTGGCAATCTTTCTGTGTGCTATTGCCTGTAAAGACCGTTGGTGTGATGGGCGATGAACGAACCTATGAAAACGTCTTGGCCTTGCGCTGTGTAGAAAGTCAGGATGGCATGACCGCCGACTGGGTACCATTGCCCGCGGAATTACTGGCAAAAATTTCCAACCGCATCATTAACGAAGTAAAGGGTATCAATCGAGTGGTCTATGATATTTCTTCTAAACCACCTGCCACCATTGAATGGGAGTGAGTATTGAAGGGAGACTTCGTTCACCTCCATGTGCATTCCCAATATTCCTTACTGGAAGCGGCCATTACCGCGCCCAAACTCTGTCAAACCGTAGCCGAAATGGGCATGCCCGGAGTTGCCCTGACCGATTCAGCCAATATGTTTGGTGCCTTTGAATTTTATGAATGCGCCAAGGCCCACGGCATCAAGCCGGTTTTTGGGGCTCAGGTCTTTTACCTGACCGGTGGTTCCATGGAAAACCGGGATATCAAACGCAAAGACCAGTTTTTGGCCAATCTAATCCTATTGGTTCAAGATGATGAGGGTTACCGAAACCTTTGCAATTTGTTGAGCCAGGCCCACCTAAGGGGGTTCTATTACAAGCCCCGTCTCGATAAGCCAACCCTGCAGAAATATTCCAAAGGCTTGATCGCTCTAACAGGAGGAGTCCATGGCGAAATTCATCGGCGTCTGCTCAATGACGAACCGGAACTGGCTCGGGAGGGCGCAAAATTTTTACAAGACACCTTTCCGGATCGTTGTTTTTTAGAAATTCAGGATCACGGACTTCCCCTAGAGAAAAAGGTCTTTTCATCGGCGGTGGCCTTGGCTCGTAGTCTTGATCTTCCCTTAGTGGCCACCAATGAAGCCCGTTATCTCAAACGAGAAGAGGCAGAGGCTCATCTGGTCCTTACCTGTATCCAAAATGGACGCACCATCAATGAGGAGGAAGAGCGGGGAGGAACCCCCACTGATCAAAAATACTTTAAACCACCCGATAAAATTAAAAAGCAGTTTAAAGAATTTCCAGTCGCTATTGAAAATACAGTAAAAATTTTTGAACGCTGCAATTTCAGTTATGAGGATCGCAGTTACCATTTTCCCCTATACCAAGTGAAGTCCGGCCTGAGTCTTGAGGAACACCTTAGGGAAGAAACCCGCCAAGGTTTTGAAGTACGATGGTCGCAGATCGCCAAGCGATTGGGAGATGAGGCCGAGGCAGCCAAACCCGCTTACCTC
>JAJFLL010000135.1 GCA_021772695.1 Deltaproteobacteria bacterium | reverse complement strand
CTGATAATATCTGGCAAAATCAAAGATGGGTTCAAAGTTTTCCCAAAGATCAAAATAAAAATCTTTGCGAAGATTTATGCTTTTTAAAAAGGTCTTTTTGGAAATCCGATTGCGCAAAAATTTATCGACGTGTTTTTGATGTTTTTTTTGCAGAAATTCCAGACATATAAAAAAATGATCAGTGCGGGTGATCATCATTTTCAAGACCCGTAAAAAGGCCCTTTGGGATTGTCGATTGGTATGATAATCGCCCATGTAGATCCATTGGGCGTCTTCAATGGCCCATTTGAGTTCTAACAGGCTGGCTGGCTTTTTATATTTCCTGATGTGGCGATGGTATTTTTGCTCGTAGTCATGGAACCCTTTTTCACTTACAAAAATAGAGTCATCGATAATTCTTTGATTTTTCTTAAAAATCTGCTTTTGGATTCGAATCAGTTCTTCGCGAGGAGAGAGGTTTGCCATGCCCCTCCAAGATTAAAAGCTAAGCTCAAAATTGTAAAGAAACCTTCATGAAAAAACCTATTAGCGCCATTTGGACTATTCTTGGGGTGAACATCATCTTGTTATTTTATATGGTCTGGGTCCCTTGGCAGACCCAAGACGGTCCCAATCATAAGCTAGTAGCCACCTTCCTCGCCCATTTTCAAGATCAGCCAGAAATCTCAGAAATTTACCGTACCCATCTAAGCCCCCTGGCCACTAACCAAATTTTTCCCAGAGTTTACTCGTGGCTAGAGGGTTTACTCACCATTAATCAATATGAAAAAGTTTTTGTATTTACCGCATTGTCCCTACTACTTTGGAGCTATTACCTTTTTTTAAAGATATATTCCCCACGGTCGAAGCCCTATTGGGTGGTGGCTCTCCCGATCTTATTTCACCTTTTATTTATTCAAGGTATGTATAATTTCACCTTGAGCATCAGCCTTACCTTGAGTGTCATGATTTTATTTGAATTGGGAGTTTCAAGAGGAGGGTTCTGGCCATTATTGGGTTTTCTCCTCTTAAGCTGGCTTTCCTTTCTAGCGCACCCCTTCCCATTTTTTATTATCGGACTAACGCTTTTATTTAGGACAATATTTTCCGATTCTAATGTCCGCATAAAAACACTCCCCTATTGGGTCATTGCAAGCTTCTTTTTTCTCTGGGGATTTATTCTACCTTTATTCAGTCCCGCTACTTCTCAAGGGGCCGAACCCTTTTCCTATAAACTTCCGTGGGAAACTTTAGGCGGTATCATCATTAAAAGCTTTCCGGCCTTTTCCGTTTGGCAGCTGCTCGGTTTCGCGCCCTTTGCGCTTTTACTCATCTACTTGGCAGTACAATCCATCAAGCGATCCCCCGGCCACCTGAAAATTTTTTGGATGGCTATGTTGGTCCTATATTTTATCTTCCCCAATGCCGGCAAAGGCGGAGCCCATTTGAATATTCGATTTCTTTTATATGTTTGGCTATTCCTTCCACTCGGCCTAGACATATCCCGCCCAATGTCCAAGTTAGTTCCGATCATTTGCATGGTGACGGCGATCTATGCTGGAGGGACGGTGAGCTGGGCCATGCATCAAACCCAAAAAAGGGCCGACCTAGTAAAAAAGGCTTACCGCAGTCTTCCCAACGGGGTCCGAGTTTTTCCCATCAATTTTAATATCTACGGGCCGGGACTCAATTATACCGCTTGGATGCACCTCTGGGCTCAATTTCCAGAAAATAAAACCTTGTTTACTCCCTATCTATTTGCCCAATCCAATCTAATGCCGCTGTCCTATCGAAACGATGCAGTGAGGCAGGAATTCCCCGCGCCCCTCGAGTCCTTGGCCAATGAAATTTTATTGGGAGAACATTGCACTGCCTCTATGAGCGAAAAGGAATGCCAAACCCTAGCTGATAAAACCTGGTTGCAGCTACTGGCCACGGCCCAACACTTTGATTACTTGTGGCTCCACGAGCCTCCCTCTTCTTTTATTCAATTGATAAACAACCAAGATTCCTTCACTAAAGTTTACTCCCAAGGACCACTGAGTCTGTGGAAAATTCACTAATAAGCGACCAATTGGCCTAGCAAAGGAAAACTCTTTTGCAGCGGGGTTTTGCATTGCCCCGAATGACGATATTCAGTAGGAAAGCGCCCTATGAAGAGTTTGGTGGTTTTACCCACATATAATGAAATCGACAACTTAGCCTCGATGGTTGAGGCCATTTTGCACCAAGTTACCCATATCAATATCTTGGTGGTCGATGATAATTCTCCCGATGGAACCGGAAAATTAGCTGACGAACTTTCCCAAAAGTATGTTGGTCGATTGCATGTGCTGCATCGCAGCAGCAAAGGCGGATTGGGCCCGGCCTATCTAGCGGGCTTTCAATGGGCCATCAATCAAAACTTCGATCATATTATTCAAATGGATGCGGATTTTTCTCATCCCATCGCCCTGATTCCAAAACTACTAGAGGAATTACAACACCATGATTTCATCTTGGCTTCCCGCTATGTCAAAGGAGGCGGTACACACAATTGGGGATTCCTTCGCAGGGTCATTTCCCGGGGAGGCAACATCTATGCCCGCATCATTTTACAGTTGGGGGTTAAAGATCTTACAGGTGGTTTTAAGGCCTACCACCGCCGAGTATTACAATTTTTATTAGCCAGCCCCATTCAATCAAAGGGCTACCATTTTCAAATCGAAACCACTGCGCGAGCTATCACCCATGGGTTTTCCTTTTCAGAGGTTCCCTTTGTCTTTGTTGAACGGCAGGCGGGAAATTCAAAGATGGATAAAGGAATATTTTTTGAAGCCATGGCGCAAACGATAAAATTAAAGTGGACCCTTAAAAAGGTTTCCCAAACTTCAAACAAAAATCAGTCATCCTGGGTGGCCTGAGCTATTTAATGAGCGGACCGCCGGCTTGAGTAAAAAAAAGCGACCAAAGCGTTCGGTTTAATTTCGTAATCGCCTTGATAAAGATCTTGTCGATCAATACCCATGCCAATAAAGCGTAGGCGATTCCCCAAATCACATCCAGCAAGTAATGGTGCTGTAGATACAGTGCTGAAATATACATGCCCAATATATAAAGCGTCAAAAGGTAGGTGGATCTTCGCCCCGCCTGAAAGGAGAAAAGCCAACCCAAAGTGGCAAACCCTGCATGCATGGATGGAATGGCACCGAACACTACCGGAGATATCTGATAATTCTCGGAGAAAAACTTAATACCGAGAAGCTGTTCAAATCGAATCAATCCTGCAGCATCTCCTGGAATAGGGCCTGTAGGTTGAATGAAACCGAATTTTTCCACATACCATGGGGCCGCCGCCGGTAATAAAAAATAGGTCGCAAAGGCAAAGATATTGATCAGAAAAAAAGCGAGCGTAAATTTCTGTGCCAAGGAGATGGAGCGAGTCCACCAAAAGTAAAGAATCAATACGATCACCACAGGAATATGCAGCGTGTAGAACACCCCCGAAGCAAAATCCCATAAGGGATGAGAAAAAACACTAAAGAGCCATTCATGAAACAGAAGAGGATTTCCAGCCGTCCCGACACCAAATAATTTTAAATCCCATTGATAGATGGATTGAATCTGAATGGGCAATAAACTCTCAAAGGGAATGAATTGAAAAAAATCATAAATCGTTGCGTAGGCAATGACCGGCAGGCCAATGACAACCAAGGATCGAGTCGGTGAAGAAAGAAAATACAAGCCACCAACCGCTGAGATAAATAACCAATGAACCCATTGAAGCGGACCTGTCATTCTCTCAAGAAAATAAAAAATAATTAGAAATAATAGAATCAGCAAGGGGCCTGCCCATTTTTTACCCGACAGGTCCCTCTCAATTACATTTGTATCGGATGAAGCCGAATCATAGGTGCGACTAAGCGGTTCCATGGAATTCCTCAGGGTGATTTAAATGGGGTGCCTAAAAGATGGTCCCAACACGGCGAACTCACCCCATAGCCCCGATCGGGTTCTTGAAAATGATGTTTTAAATGATGGCGTTTCAGCCTTTGGGCCAGGGGGTTTTTCATGGGCAGGTGATGCACTGAAAAATGGATCATGTCATAACATAAATAACCGATGCCTAATCCAGCATAAAACGGAAAAAAGAAATAAGCTGGCAACAGTGCCTGCAAACCAAAATAGGTTAAAATAGCGAGGGGGATACTCTCGACGGGAGGCATGACGAGTCTCAAGGAGTCTTGTGGGTATTCATGGTGGACTTCATGGATCAGGTAAAACACTCGTTTTAGAAACGGTCGTTTCGGAGAAAAATGAAACAAAAACCGATGGAGAATATATTCTAATAAAGACCAGAATAATAAACCCGCGATAAACCCGCCAGTTAAAGTCAACCAACCCACACTCGAAAAATGCCAGGCCTGCCAAAGACAAAATAAAACGAGGGGTACATATAAAATGAGCGGAACGCTCCAATGTACTCGAGTAAAAAACTCGAGAAAATTGCTGTTAAAGAGACGTATGGTCTCATCTTTGGAAGAAACAACGCGGGTCATCATAATTTCCAGGTCCACTCCTTGGAGTGACTTATCCTGTTGGGCTTAAAATGAGCAAGACCAAATTCTTTTCGGGATCCGGAGGTATTCCTTAGGTCTTCCGCTGAGGCCTCAAGTGGAGATAATTGATTTTTACAATATTTTCAATAACTTACACCGCTAACCTTAAATGAGTAACCATGATAAACCAATTGACTTTTACCCTGTATCGGTCCAAGGTACCCGCGGCAGGCCATGACCTGGGTCTCCCTAAATAGCATTATGAATGATTCTATTGACCAATTGCTGTCCGATCGGCACCTACTTCCCGATCAGGATGACGCCGACTTATTCGCGAAGGCCTTTGAATTCCAAAAGATCGTCGGTGCTAGTCGAGCAATGGGTATTTACCCCTACTTTCAGCCCTTAGAATGTAACCTTGGCGCCGAAGCCCAATTAAAAGGCAAAAAGGTCATCATGTTGGGCTCGAATAATTATTTAGGCCTGACCACCCACCCAAAAGTTCGTGAAGCCGCCATTGAAGCCATTAAAAAATATGGCACCTCCATGACCGGCTCCCGACTGCTCAACGGAACTTTAGAATTGCACGAAACTTTTGAGCATGAAATTGCCGAATTTTTGGGCAAGGAAGCCGCATTAGTTTTTACCACTGGTTATCAAGTCAATTTGGGTGTCATTTCTGCCCTGGCAAATCACAATACCCATGTTTATTTAGATAAACTCAATCATGCCAGTTTGTTTGATGCGGTGCAGATGAGCGAAGCTCGACCGATTTTTTATAAGCACCTGAACATGAACGACTTAGAGAAAGCCCTAGCTCGCACTCCCTTGGGCAAAGCCAAATTGGTGGCCACCGATGGCGTATTCTCCATGGAAGGCGATATTGCTCCGTTAAAAGAGATCGCCTCCCTATGCCAACGATACAAGGCCCGCCTATTGGTTGATGACGCCCATGCTTTTGGCGTCTTGGGCACTCGAGGCGAAGGTAGTTCCGGTCACTTCGGGGTATCCGATCAGGTCGATTTGATCATGTCTACCTTCTCGAAGACTTTGGCCTCCACAGGAGGTTTCGTGGCGGGAAGGGCTGAAATCATCGATTATATCAAACATTTCGGCCGATCGATGATCTTCTCCGCATCCATCACTCCTGGCAACCTGGCAGCAGCTCGGGCCGCCTTTCACATCATGAAGGCCGAGCCGGAACGAGTGCATTTGGCGCGTGGCAACGCCAACCGATTGCGCAAAGAACTTTTGGCCATGGGATGGGATGTTGCCCTTGGCGAAACACCCATTATTTCCATTCACGTTGGCAATGATTTGACTACCCTTGCCCTTTGGAAAGACCTGCTTGAAGCTGGGGTCTACGTAAATCCTGTAGTGCATCCTGCGGTCGACAAAGATAAAGCCCTGCTCAGGGTGTCTACCATCGCGACTCATACCACAGCGCACCTTGACCAAGCACTAGAGGCCTTCCAAGTGGTTGGAGAACGCTACGGCCTTATTCAAAAGCAAGCGGCCCATGCCTCCGGCTGATATTCGCATCGTTCCTGTCTTAAGCAAAAATGATCTCAGTGAATTCATCGCCCTGCCCTATTTTCTTTATCAAGACGATCCCCATTGGGTACCCCCGTTAAAGTTCGAACGCCGCAATCTCATCGATCCAAAGATAAACCCCTATTTTTTAAACGGTAGTGGTCAATTATTTTTGGCAAAGCGGGGCTCACAATCGGTGGGCCGAATCTCGGCACAAATCAGCGGCGAATACGAGCGCCACTACAAAGAACGTATCGGTCATTTTGGGTTTTTTGAAGTGGAAGACCAACTGGAAACGGCTCAAGCCTTATGGCAGGCGGCCGAAAAATATTTTCGTAAAAACAAGATCGCACGGGTACAAGGGCCATTTAATTACTCCATCAACGAGGAGTCCGGTTTGTTGATTGAGGGCTTGGGCGAGCCTATGGTCATGATGAGCCCCTATAATCCCCCCTACTATGAGGCCTTTCTCACCTCCTTGGGATTTGCAAAAGTCAAAGACCTCTACGCCTGGCGCTTTCAGGCCAATCAATTGGCCGAGGAGGCCATCGAGATTTCCCACGAAATCATGAAAGACCCCCATGTGAAAATTGTGCCGTTTAGTAAAAAAAACCTGCAAAAGGACTGCGAAAATTTGGCTCAAGTCTTTAATTCCGCCTGGAAAGACAACTGGGGCTTTATTCCCATGACCGCTGCAGAATCCCATCGGATGGCCCATGAAATTAAACTTATTTTGGACCCGGCCGTAGCCTTTCGGGTAGAAATCAAAGGAGTTCCAGCCGGAGTCTGCCTCGCTGTTCCTAATATCAATGAAATCATCAAAGACTTAGATGGAAACTTATTTCCCATTGGCTGGGCCAAGTTACTGTGGCGTCTAAAGCGAAAGAAAACCAAATCGGCAAGGCTAATGATTCTAGGAGTTACCGAAGAGTTCCGCACATATGCCCTCGGTGGATTAAGCATATTACTCATGGCCCAGTGTGCCGAGCGCGGTATTCAAAGAGGTTACCAATGGGCGGAATTATCGTGGACACTCGAAGACAATGACCGAATCAATCAAGGCATTGAATTTATGGGCGGTAAAAGATACAAAACCTTTCGTATTTTTGAGAAGTCGATCGGATAACCAACTATGCGTTTATTTTTGACAGGGGCCACGGGGTTTTTGGGATCCCATGTAGCCGAGCTGCTGAGTGAGCAAGGTCATCAGCTAATCGCGTTGGTTCGCCCTACTTCCAACACAAAACACCTCGAAGCCATAGGCGTTGAACTTATTGAAGGCATACTGCCGCAAACTCCATCTTTATCTAAATGGTTATCTGGCGTCGACGGAATCATTCACATCGCTGGCGCTATTAAGGCCAAAAATCCTGTAGATTTTTTCCGAATCAACCAAGGAGGTACCCAATATCTCGTAAACGAGGCCATAAGTGCCCCAATCCTCCCCAAATTCTTTCTACATATTTCAACGATCGCCGTGCACCGGCCCAATGCGCATAACAATTTTTGTCTACCCCCAGAGCAGTGTCAGCCCTTAAGCCACTATGGCGAAAGTAAATTACAGGCTGAATTTGCACTTCGTGCTTTGAAAAATAAAATTCCCTACAGTATTTTACGCCCACCCGTTTTATACGGACCGAAAGACACCGAGTTTTTGCCCTTCTTTAAGGCCATCCGTTTTGGGGTAGCTCCGGTCCTAGGCGGTAGCACTCGAAGATTTTCAGTTTGTTTTGGACCTGACGTTGCCGAGGCGATTGTAAGAATGTGCCAAAATCAACCACCTGATGGGGAAATTTACTCCATTGACGATGGTCAAGAATACACCTGGAAGGACTTGGCCGATAGTATCGCCAAGGTCCTTAAGAAAAAAGCAAATTTAATCTCATTTCCAGTCTGGGCTTTTTATTTAGCGGCCTTTTTAAACGAAATAAAGGTCCGTTTATCCGGTCGTGCCGACGTATTCACTATCAATAAAATGCGTGAACTCCAAGCCAACCCATGGGTATGTGGGAATGAAAAATTATACCAGCAAATGAATTGGCGACCGGCCACGAGTTTAGAGGCAGGCATGCGAAGCACTCTAGAATACTATCGCCGGCAAGGATTTTTACCAAAAGTTAATTCAGGCAAAGTAGAATCTGCTCTTTAACGAAGGCGAGCACTTCAGGACGCTGCTTTAAATAATAAAAATGCCCCCCGGGAAAAATCTTCACCAACGGTGTTTGAGCCGCCACATGACCCCAATCGACCAATTGCTTTTGATCTACCTTAGAATCTTCATGGCCGCCAAGTACGATCAGGGGGCACTTTAGAGCTGGGCCCTCTTGATACCGATACGTTTCTAGGGCTTTAATGTCGGAACGTACCAAGGGTAACATAAACTCCAATAGTTCCTGATAGGGCTGAATCTCTTTGGGTACCCCCCCCATGGCAATCATGCGATTTAAAAACTCCTTATCATCAAGCAAATGCATTTGCTCCCGGGGATTCCAGGAATTTTGCGGGGGTTCTGAAGCCGAGACAATGAGGTAATCAGGGGTTCTCTGCCATTTTTCCTGTAATATTCGGGCCACCTCAAAGGACAAAATACCCCCGAAACTATGGCCAAAAAGTCCAAAGGATTTCGGCAGATCTTCAATCAACCCAGCCGCAATATCTGCAGCCAAAGGCATAAGCTCTGTGGTCAAAGGGTCTTCATTGCGCAAACCACGACCCGGCAGACGGATCGCCGCAATTTCTACCTCAGGCGCCAGTGGTTTTCGCCATTCGCGAAACATCACCGTATCGCCACCCGCATGGGGAAAACAAATCATACGGGTGCGAGCCATAGGTTCGGATTTTATCTGTAGGAGCGTCATGTTGACCTGACTAAAAATTAGATTGGGAAAGCGATCCTTCGCTGGCGAGATATTGAGATAACTTTTGAATAGTAGGGTATTTCCACAGCACCGTAGGAGATAATTTTCTTCCCAGCCAGTCTTCCAGATCCCCTGAGAGGTTTACGGCATCTTTAGAATCTAATCCGAATTCAGACAATACCTGAGCGGGGTCAATGGTATTGGGCTCAACCTCAAGGTGATCGGAAAGGCGATCAATGAGCCATGCCTGAATGTCGGCTTCGCCTTTTTCACTGGTAGCATCACCTGGATTGGCGTGAGAGTCAGATGGAGTAGTGCCTTGTGAGCGATGGGGATGAAAATCAAAGCGGTGGACCACTGACAATTCATCGTCTAAAAATTCCTGCCTGGTATTTTGTCTGCGAATTTTCCCACTGGAGGTTTTAGGCAAGGTCCCCTTTTTAATCAAAACCACGGAATGTGGATCGAGATCATGATGGGATGCTACCGCCTTTCGTACTTCCCTTTCGATTTGCGGTAATTCTTCATCAGCATTGGTGATTCGGTCTAAATCGGCTTCAGCGACCACCACTAAGTGTTCCTCAAAATCAGCTTTGATGGAGAAAGCCGCCACACAACCTTTGCGGAAGACCTCATGACTCGTTTCAATGGTTCGCTCGATGTCTTGTGGATAATGGTTTTGCCCGCGAATAATGATCAGGTCTTTAAGTCGACCAGTGACATAGAGGTTATCGTTATCGAGGAAACCAAGATCACCTGTTCTCAAGTAGAATTTACCGGGAGAATCGGGCAGGGCTAATTGAAAAACTTCTTTGGTCAGGTCTGGCTTTTTGTAATACCCTTGAGCAATACTGGGGCCGTGCACCAGAATTTCTCCGATCTCTCCTGGGTCACAGGGGTATAGCGTATCTGGGCGCACAATCCGGATTTCTTGACCGGGCAGGCCGGTGCCACTAGCCACGATTTGCAAATAAGCACTGTCACGAGAATCTTGCACTTCTGTAACGGCGTTTTTCTTATATTCGGTTTTATCGATTTTTTTAGACACCCAC
>JAJFLL010000134.1 GCA_021772695.1 Deltaproteobacteria bacterium | reverse complement strand
TAGCCTCTTTATTTTTCACCGGATCGTCAGAATAGACGCCATCAACTTTCGTGGCCTTTAAAACGACTTCACATCCCACTTCCATTGCCCTCAGCGCGGCAGTCGTATCTGTCGTAAAATAGGGATTACCGGTTCCAGCTGAAAAAATTACGACGCGCCCCTTCTCTAGATGCCTTGTGGCACGACGCCTAATATAGGGTTCGACCAATTGATGTATTTCAATGGCTGATAATACTCGCGTCGGAACGCCGATCTTCTCGAGAAAATTTTGTAGCGCCATGGCGTTAATCACCGTGGCCAACATGCCCATATAATCACCGGTGGCACGCTCGATTCCTGCCTCCTCGCCCCCGAGGCCTCGGTAGATGTTCCCGGCTCCAATGACGATGGCTACTTCAACGCCTAATTCGTTAATTTCTTGAATCTCAAGGGATATAGCCTTGACTACTTCGGCATTGATTCCATAGCCCTCATGGCCCATTAGGGATTCGCCGCTAAGTTTTAATAAAATACGCTTGTAGACGGGTTTTCCCATGATGGTAGCAATCCTTATTTGCCTAATTGCTTAGCAACTTCGGCCGCGAAATCTTCTTCCTTTTTCTCCATTCCCTCACCGACCTGAAACCGAACGAATTCGACAATTTCGGCTTTGGGGTCTAGTGCCTGAAGGAATTTTTTTACGCTTTGTTTACCGTCAGGATCTTTGATGTAAATTTGATCTTCGACACAGACCTCGGTGGCAAACTTTTTAACTTTACCTTCGATTATTTTTTCAAGAATATTCTCAGGCTTGCCACTATCCTGCATTTGGGCCAAATAAATTTCTTTTTCTTTATCGAGCACCTCTTGGGGAATTTGATCCGCACGCACGAACCGGGGTGAAGCTGCAGCCACATGCATGGCCACACCGCGAACGGCATCTTCATCGATTTTAGCTTTATCACCTTTGACCTTAACAACGGTGCCTATTTTGGATCCCATGTGGGTGTAAGAACCGGCAATCTCGCCTTCTTTAATTTCGATCAATTTAAACCGACGGATGCCGATATTTTCACCGATCTTTGCGACTTTTTCTTGGGTGACTTGAGCGATGGTTTTCCCAGAAGCAAAAACTTGCTCCAACAAAGCTTCCTGAGATTCTGGGCGATTTTCCACCACATGTTTAGCCATCGCGGCCACGAATTCTTGGAAGTCGGGGGTCTTGCCAACAAAATCCGTTTCGCAGTTGACTTCGACCATGGCAACAGCTTCTGCCTGCTGGGATATTGCGATCAACCCTTCACTCGCAAGGCGACTCGCCTTTTTTTCTGCATTGGCGATCCCCTTTTTTCGCAAGACTTCAACGGCTTGTTCCATATCGCCGCCGGATTCAGCCAATGCATTTTTACAATCGAGCATTCCCGCTCCGGTTTTTTCCCGAAGCTCTTTTACTTGTGTAGCGCTAACCGCTGCCATGATGTTTCCTCCGATAAATTATTTTTCTTCAGACTCCGGCTTGTCAGCTGCCGCTTCCTTGGTCTCAGGACTCGCTTCTTCTTCGGTTTTTTCGGCTGGTGCTGGTTCAGCCGCTTCTACCTTGGCAGAATATTGGCCAGACGCCGCTTCTTCTTCTTCTGCAACCTCAGGCTTTAATTCTGCCACATAAGCGGAACCCTTTTGAGAACCGACTTCAACTTCGCGAACTTCAGGTTTTTCGGAGTCTTTTGCCTTACGGTCTTCAGCAGACTGACGGGCTTTAATTTCCCTGATCTGCAATCCTTCAAGGATTTTATCAGCCACAGCATTCAGAAATAACTTAATGGACCGCAATGCATCATCGTTTCCCGGCACCAAATAGTCGATGGGATCTGGGTCGCAGTTGGTGTCAGCAAGAGCCACAATAGGTATTCTCAGTACATTGGCCTCATGAAGAGCGATATGTTCCATGTTTGGATCAATGACTACCATTACGCCGGGAGGCTTGGTCATGTCTTCGATACCACCGAGGTTATGCATGAGTTTATCGATCTCTCGATCGATCATTAGTAACTCTTTTTTGCTAAGGGATTCGAAAGTCCCATCGGCCTTTTTCTTTTTCAAACCCTTTAAGCGATCAATAGAAGCCTTAATGGTGCGCCAATTGGTCAAGGTACCGCCCAACCAGCGTTGGTTGATATAATACATTTTACAACGGGCGGCTTCTTCACGGATCAAGTCTTGGGATTGTTTTTTCGTCCCCACAAACAAAACGTCGGCGCCGTCCCCTACCGCTTGGGATAGGAAATTTAAGGCACCGGCAAGGTGCTGTGCGGTTTTTGAGAGGTCAATAATATGGATGCCGTTGCGAACCCCATAGATATAGGGTTTCATTTTTGGGTTCCAACGACGGGTCAGGTGACCAAAATGCATGCCTGCTTCAAGCAGGTCCTGCAGTTGAATCGAGCTCATAATTTTTCCTTTCGGGTTTAACCTCCACCAAAACCAGACTTTCCCTTGATCCCGAACCCATTTTTACTGCTAAGTCGTAAGACTATAGGAAGTTACTCATGGGCCGAAACACCCGAGGTATAAGCTTTTCCGGGTTTCGGTGTGTGAATTTAAATAGGATGTTTCAGGAAAAACCTAAGGTTTGCCTTAGGTTAGACCCAAGATTCTAACTTTGCCCCCTATCATGGCCGTGATATCATGACAATACAAGAATGATGAAACTACTTTATCCATATATATTCATAACTTGCCTACTATGTCTCACGCTACCCCCGAGGCCGGCCTGGAGTGAAACCAAGTCAGAAGATTATCAATTTTATCGAAAACACGGGCACCATAGTAAGGCCTGGGATGAATACGTTGAGCAAGGTTTTGCCGCCTACGACCGGCAGGATTGCAATGAGGCGGCAAAATATCTCAAGGAGGCCATCAGTCGTCAGGCCCAAGATGCCTTGGTTTATTTTAAATTGGCCGTCTGCTCCGAGTTGATGGATAGCCCCTATACGGCCATGCAATATTACCAATTGGCCCAGGAAAAATTGCAAACCCTACCGGCGGTTCACCATTACCAAAAAGACATCTTTGAAAATTACGGTCGCGCTTTATTTAAATCGGGAAAAGAAGAAGAAGCTATGCCCTACCTCACCCGCGCTGCTGTAGTGGGCACCCCAAGTTTCGCCCTGTATTATATGGTTGGTTCATTATTCGGCAAAAAAAATGACTGGAATGCCGCCGTGGAATATTTTCAAAAAGCCCTAACTCAAGACACCACCCAAATTGAACCCAAACTACTTTCCCAAGTTTATTATGAAGTGGCTAAGGTCTATTTTGAGGCTAAGGATTACCAGCAAACCTCGACGATGATCGATAAGGCGCTTCAATTAGATCCCACCAACGAAAATGCCGTTAAATTAAAACGCAGTGTCAATACGGGTCTGCAGCAAAAATCCATGGTTGAAATGCTACGAAATCTCTCAGATAAAAGCTCCTCTCAAGAACCGACGCCCCAATCGGCTCCGCCTCCCCCGGCGGCCAGTCAACTGCCTCCCTTAGAAGGGGCCACAACCGATCCCACACCACCCATGGGAACTACCAACCCACCGGCACCGGCTCCCGCGCCCACTCCATAAAATTAACGCAAAAAATCTTGGCGACTGAATCGAAAGCCGCTACAAACCCTTATGGCCCCACGTCAAAATCGTCTCGCTGTGATTGGCGATCCCATTGCCCATTCCCTGTCACCTGATATTCAAAACGCTGCATTGCAGGATTTGGGACTGCCTTATACCTACCGTAAGATTCGAGTTAAGCGCCAGAACCTCAAATCCTTCATAAAAAAAACTGCCCCAACTTTAGTGGGCTTTAATTGTACTGTACCTCTTAAAGAGGGGGTGATTCCCTTTTTGCATTGGATCTCTCCTCAAGCCAAAATGATTGGGGCGGTCAATACCGTGGTAAACCGTGACGGAAATTTTTATGGATTCAATACCGACGGAGCCGGGTACCAGGCGAGTCTGGAAGAAGATACGGGCTTTAAAGTTAATCAAAAACGAGTGGTACTTTTGGGAGCCGGTGG
>JAJFLL010000133.1 GCA_021772695.1 Deltaproteobacteria bacterium | reverse complement strand
TATCAAACCCGAACAATTGAAAAAGATAAGAAAACAGATTCAACGAATCGAAACTCAACTGAATCTAAGTCATAGAAAATCCGACTTCATCCTACCACTTGCTGAGGGAATTACATGCGCAGGAGGTACGTTAGGTACTCTGGCTATGGAAAAATGGGGGAATCCAGATTCCACCCGACAACGCCGCATTACCTTGGGAAGCTATATAACCGCTGGTGCCGGTTGCGGGGCGTATCTTGGGCACCAACTCATGCCTAAAATCTTTAAAGGTAAAGTGCGAAACCGCTATTTTTGGGATGGGGCTAGTGGGATTGGGGGAGCCATTCTCGGGGGTGGAATCTATTTTTTACTACATTCGGTAATAAATCCATATCAGGACCCTACTCGCAACCCGGTGGATGAATACGGCCCATGATTTACTGTAATCTGAAGCGAAAGGGTATCTCTAGGCTCAAGGATTCTTTCGGATATTTTTCTGGCAGCGGCGGGAGCCTTAATCCATTCAGGGTATTTTGCGAAGCTTGATTGAGTCTTATATAAGGGCTCGATTGAGTTAAGGCATACCGAAGGATCTCACCACTGCGAGCGATCTTAACTTGAACGATAACCACTCCTTCTTCACCATTTTCTCGAGACAGACGGGGATAGTATTTTTTGCGTGCCACCAGAGCAAGCACTCGTTGTAAATATTTTTGAATCTCTGCTTCACTGGCACCCATCGCCGTTCCTCCCTGGTCAACATCCATTCCATCAACACCCGGGTCACTGGTAGTTCCTTGGGGCTTCGCTGATGGCTTTAAGTCCTGAGGTTTTGGAGCCGACGCAGGAAGGGACGGGCCCTTAGCAGATTCCTTTAGCATGGGTTTTTTTGAAGGAATGTTTTTAACAGGGCCAGCTGATGGCACCGTACGGGGAAGTCCACTGGCATTCAGCTTAAGCACATTGATTTTTTTCGACGAAGTTATGGGCAGGGGAGGTGGTGATCGCCATAACCAAGTGAACCCAAAAATTAGCAGACATTCTAGAACCGCTGCCAACAGGATAAACCTTAGACTACGTTTCATGGTTGCTTGCTCCCTGGGGAAGCCATTGGCTCAGGGTCTGTGGCCAGTATCAGCGGATAATCTGGGATTTGACTCAATCGATCGAGAATTTTAATCAAAAATCCATACGAGACCGATTGGTCCCCTGCCAACAAGATAGGTCGGGGCGGTTTTAAATTTTGTAGGCTATCGCCAAGTTCTTCTAAGGAAACAAGCTTATCTTGCAAATAAATTTCTTGGTTTGGTTTTAAGGAAAGTTGAATAATATCCTTCTCATGTTGGGTGGCCGAATCGGCTTGGGGTAGTTGCACAGAGATTCCTAAGGGGGCCTGAACTGCAGTCAAAAGAAAAAAAATCAGGAGAATGAATACCACATCCATGACTGAAGTTAATTCTGCTGTGGCCTCAAGAAGGCGTCGGCGTTTCAATCGAATCATAAAAGGGAATCTTTTTTCGAAGGCAATTCGGCCATGCGAAGAAAACGGCTGCTAAAAAATTCTAATTGGAATGCGGTCCGATTCATTCGATGTTCAAAAAAATAATAGATGGCCCAGGTAGGAATGGCGATGGCAAGGCCCACAAAAGTAGTGATAAGGGCCTCCCATATTCCACCTGCCAATTGGGCAGGATTGACCTGCGTCGCTTCAGCGGTTTGATGAAAGGCCTTCATGATGCCCCATACGGTTCCCAATAGGCCGATCAGGGGACACAGCACTGCTATGACACCCAGTGCTTTCAAATTCTTTTCCAGACCATGGATTTCATGTTCCGCTTCTTCTTGGGCGATGGCCTCCAAATCCTTTTTAGATACTTGGGATTTTTGTTCCCAAAGGCTTTTCAGAACCACGGCTAGGGGATGATTTTTGAGTCCGGCCAAGAAGTTCGGGCTCGGGGGGAAATTCATTTTTTGAAACCAAACATGTGGATCGGAACGCAAACGACGGTAATAAAAGAGGCGTTCCAATGCCAATCCCAAGGCCACGATGGAAAGCAGGGCTAAGGGATACATGATCCAACCGCCCTTTTGAAAATAATACCAAAGCATTTTTTGCCCCTACCATAGGCCGGAAATATTACAAGCTAGCACCTGATGGGTGCCCCGATTGGCAAGGGTGGGACTTCCCCTGGGGGCTAAGCCAAGTAATCTGTAGCTGCAGGTTCGAGGCCGCTTGAATTATTTCACAATGTTTCTTTCCCCAAACCCACGCTGCCGTGGCCCAAGCATCGGCCTCTTCTAAGCGTGGGGCTAAAACCGTCACACTGCCTGCGAGCTTTACCCCTTTTCCCGTGCGGGGATCCTTTATATGAACCCCCTGTTCGGCATTTCCCGAAGTGGCCATGGCCTGATCGGTCAAGGAAAGGGTGGGAGTGATGCGATCATTTCTAGGGTTGGGAATCGCTAAGGCCACAGGCCAGGGACCTCCTCTTGCCAACAGATCACCACCGGCATTGATCAAGAATTGATCAAAACCTTGTTGGCTCAGGTGTTCAGCCATGGCGTCAACGATGGCGCCTTTGGCAATACCTCCCAATCCAATTCGGGTCTGAGGGTGAGAGAGAGTCGCCGTAGAGGCTTCCCAATTTAGCTGGATGGCACCCTTGCGACCTGCTGCCGTTGTGGAAGCAAAACGAATGTCAAAGGCACCCTGGCTCTTTTTCGTAATTTCTATGGCACGTAGCAGTAAGGCCATGGTTTCCGGGGACAGCTGACAAGGTGTTCCGCCAGCATTTCTATTGAGGCAGGAAATTTCCGATTGGGGGTTCCATTCACTCCACCGGGCTTCTAATTGTTTGGCCAGGGAGAAACTCGTTTCCATCGCCCATAAAACTCGTTCTGCTAATGGGGTAGGGGCGGCCACTTCGATGGTCACCGGTATATGGCCCATCAGCATTTGGGTGCGACTAAAATTGAGCTCAGGAGGAGGTTCCTTGGCACCTAAAAGACCGGGAGTCAGCATCAAAAATGCCAAAATTAGATGAAAATAGGTTTTAAATATGGCGCTGCCCATGAATTTATTCTTCCCTAACCATTAAAAAAAGGGGTTTTACCCAAAAAAAATGATTGACGCAATGGGACAAGTGTCATTAGTCAGTTTGGCTATTATATGAAAACGACTTTCATTTTCATAAAGCCTATTGAGGAGTTTTTCATGAGAGCCAGATTTGGAATTTGTTTTAGCATCCTGTTTGCCACCCTATTGATATTTTCCGTCGCCGTCCATGCAGAGGAGGGCCCCGAATTAAAGTTTGAACCAGAGACCCAACCCGAATCCAAAAGCCCGCCGATGAAATACGGCGAAAAGCCCCTATTGAAATTTGGCAACGACAGTTATTATTTCAAATTAGGGGGATATGGTTCCTTTCGATTTGAATACGATACGGCTGAAAATATTCCCGCCACCTTTACCTTTCGACGCTTTGTCCTGACCACCGATGCCTTAATCGCATCTAAGTTTCGAATTTATTCCGAAATCGAATTCGAACGCTTTAGAAAAATCGAATTGGAACGCACCGTGAGAGCCCAAGACGGCGGCATTAGTCTAACTCAGGAAATTGAAGGGACCCATCAATCGGAAATTGCCATTGAACAGGTCTGGTTTCAATTGGAATTCACTGATTATATTCGCTTACAAGGCGGGGGTGTTTTAGTTCCCCTAGGCCGATTCAACATTAATCATGACGACAATGTTTGGAATCTGCCGCGCCGTACTTTAGTTGATCGCGGTGTTCCCATATTACCGGTCAAATCCGCTTGGGACGAATTGGGAATAGGCTTAAACGGTGAAGTGCCCTTGGGAGAAAGTGGAAAATTTGATTACCGCATCTATGTGGTCAACGGTGCCACCTTAGATTTTGAATTGGAAGAAGTGGTTAAAACGCGTGATCCGAATCGAGATGAAATCGAACTCGAAGGGGAGTTCGGAATTTCTACGGGGACTTTTGGCCAAGACATCAAAGATGCCAAAGCGGTTACGGGACGAGTGGCCTTCAGCCCAGCCCTGGGTCACGAGATCGGTCTTTCGGGATATTGGGGGCGCTATACTCCTGATTTTCTCCCCTCTCATAGTATTACCTCTTTGGGATTTGACTTTCTTTCTCAATTCAAAGGTTTCGCCGCTGAAGGAGAATTTATTTACACCAATTTCGGTGGCATGGATGCCATGTTGACCGAGTTTGCCTCGGTGGTCGGCAATACCGAGGCCGAGGTTTCCTCCGAAGACAGCCCCGATCTTGAAACCAAAATTGCCTTTAAGCCCTCAAGTTTAGTGGAAAATAAAATGGGTTATTGGCTGGAGTTTCGCTACAGCTTTCGCCCCGATTGGTTGACCCAATCCTGGTTCGGAAGGCACTTCTCTGATCCGCAAATCATTCCGGTGCTTCGTTGGGAGCAGGCCTTTCTCAATGGCATGGTTACCGGTTATGAGGCTTTGGGTGGCGTGGTCACCCTATTAGAAAAAGAAAACCGCTTCGTGAATCGAATTACACCAGGGCTGGCCTTTCGCCTGAATCCCTTGGCTGTATTCCAATTGGCCTATGAATATACTTGGACCAATTCGGGGAAATCTTTGGGAACGGTTACCAACTTTTTACCCACGACTAGCTCGAATAATCATGCCCTGATGTTTGGGGCCGCATTCGGATTCTAGGGTCCCATTGCCAAATGCCGGCAAAGCAGATAAGGCCCTTTTCCGACCATGAAGGAAAGCAAGTTAAAACACATCTTTAAGCAGGCCTTTTGGGGCCACTGCATTCTGGCAACCTTAATGCTGGTTCCTCTTGTGAGCTATGGGCAGACGACGGTGTTTTTACAACCAGCCGATGCCCTAAAACTCATCTTCAAAGACTCCAAAGAAGTTCATAAGGCCGACCATCAGCTTTCCGCAGAGCAGGCCAAGGCCTTTCAGTCTCAAGCAGGATACCCTCCACCGAAGGCTTCCTACTCTTTTTATTTAGGAAAATCTGGCGATCACATTGACGGCTATGCACTCATCGATGAGCAGGTGGGTAAAGTGCTGCCGATCACCTTTATTACGTTGATTTCTCCCACAGGAAAGGTGGAAAGTGTTGAGATCATGGTGTACCGGGAAAGTCGCGGCGGGGAAGTTAAAAATCGACGATTTTTAAATCAATTCGTAGGCAAACAATCCAACGACTCCCTGAAATTATACGGTGACATCGTCAATATCTCTGGAGCTACGCTTTCCTCCAGAGCCTTGGCGGTGGGAGTTAAACGCGCACTGGTCCTTTGGAAGGTTATTTATGGATCCTATACGTCTACAACTCCTGAGCCCTAGTCTAAAATGGGCCTTGTCCGCCTATTTTTTACTTTCCTTGCTCGGTTTTTCCATCGCAGCCATGATCAGCCACGACCGCTATGATTGGGATCATGAGCAAACCGTCGTCTACTATCAAGGTGACGAGGCCCAGATGGCTTATCCCAAACCCTACGGGCAATTGATCACTGCAGCTCATGTTCACAGTTTTACTATGCCTCTATTATTCCTGGTCCTTTGGCTGGCCATGGCCGTGGTGCCTATAAACGGTGGTTTTAAAAAAATTTTCATCGCAGGAGGCGCTCTATCCGTCTTGATCTATAATGGCGCTCCCTTTTTAGTTCGCTATGGATCGAGTCGGTGGGCCGTGCTATTTACGGTGGGCGGTGTAGGCCTCTTTTTCTTCTATGTCATTCCTACATTGTCCATACTA
>JAJFLL010000132.1 GCA_021772695.1 Deltaproteobacteria bacterium | reverse complement strand
GCCACGTCTTCGCTCACGGTAACGCGAAGGACATAGTCCTCATCAATATCATGGATGGTCGGCGAAGCCTGTAGAGCGGTAGCCGATAGAGTCAGGGTTAATAGAGAGAAGATCACAGAAAGTTTCTTCAAGTTTTTCATGGTTCGTATCCTTATTAATAACGGGAGCGCTATTAAACATGAGTGCTGAGAGGATTCATGGAGGGTCTTTTAGGCAGGAGTGCCTGTGGGACAGCAGGCTTACTCTCTAATAAAGCAAGGCTTGTGCCATTCATCTATCTATATAGAATAATTGAATTTAATGATTTTTTCTCTGAAAATTCCGATGGGGCCGCCCCCTAGAATTGAAGAAATGTGAACCGGCCTTGGTGACGGGGGACCCAAAATTGGGGGGAATCCGGTTGTCACCGCTGAGTTTTTCGTCTAATTCCCCAGGCCATATTCATCTTTTAATCCAGAGAGGATCTTATGGCTGACGTTCTCGTAATCGCTTCTAAAGTAAAAAAATACATCAAAGATAAGGCTGAAATGAATACTTCCGCTTCGACCATTGAGGTCTTGAGTAATGCGGTGGCCAAGCTTTGTGACCAAGCCATCGAAAATGCCCGCAGCGATGGCCGCAAAACCGTTAAGGACCGGGACATCAACCCCGAATAGCTGGCTTAACCGGCGACGGTAGCCACCAGTGCAGCCCTCAGCTAGGTCTAGGCCCCTCAATTGATTTTTTTAGGAAGCCTTTTAGACTAGTCCAAGGATTCGTGAGGAAGGGCCTTCCCTTCTGCTCGGGCAAGAAGAAGGGAAGGTCCAAGGAGTGAACCTCACTCAAAATCTTCAAAATACAAGTGCACCGCAGCTTCCATGCCCTTTTGCCAATCGCTGATCAGCAGGCTTTCATTTTCACCGTGGGCATTGCACAAGGGGTCTTCTACCCCGATCAATAAGGCGGGGATGCCGCCAAACTGTTTCGTTAAGGGTTCTACAAAGGGAATAGAACCACCACACCCGATATAGACCGAATTGCAACCGAAGCCTTTCGCTAAGGCCCGCTCGGCGGCTCGAAAGGCGGGCCCTTCGGGTTCGATCAACCAAGGATCACCCGCCGTCCCGGGGTGTACGGTCACTTTAGCACCCCAGGGAGGATCTTGGGACAAAAATTCGCAGAGTTGGCGAGAGCTTTTTTGGGGGTTCATGCCTCGCACGATGCGCAATGACACCTTGGCGCGGGCCCACTCCACCAATTGATTGCTGGTCTCACGCACCTTGGGGGCATCGATTCCTAAGATGGCCACGGTGGGGCGCATCCAGAGTCGTTCGTAGACACTATATTCTTTTTCACCGCCGAGAACCAATTGGGGAATACTGGCCAACTCGTCACGAAATTGCGACTCGTCAAAGGGCAAGGCCTTGAGGTTGGCTTGTTCCTTTTCGGAAAGAGGAAGGATGTCGTCGTAGAAATGTGGAATCGCGATCTTGCCATCGGGAGCATAGAGCCGGGCCAAAATCTGCGTTAGTACCGAAAGGGCATCGACACCGGCACCTCCCCAGATGCCGCTGTGCACGGGATGATCGAGGGTGCGCACCTCAAGCTCGCAATCCACAATGCCGCGCAGGCAATAGGTCATGGAGGGCAGACCCGCAGCCAGGTTGGCCGTATCGGTCAGCACCATGACATCGCATTTTAATTTATCGGCATATTGTTGCAAAAAAGCCGCCAGGTGTTCGCTGCCGGTTTCTTCTTCGCCCTCAATGATGAACCGAATGTTCAATGGCAAGCGACCGGAAGTTTTTAGAATGGATTCTAAGGCACCCAAGTGCATCATGCCGCCCGCCTTGTCATCGGCCACCCCTCGCCCGTAAAGCCGGTCGCCCCGTCGGGTTGGCACAAAGGGAGGCGATTCCCATTTGTCTTCGCGGCCAGGCGGCTGCACATCGTGGTGGGCGTAAAGTAAAAGCGTGGGTTGCCCGGGGGCATGCAACCAATCTCCGTAGACATAGGGATGGGCTCCGGGGATCTCGAGTCGAGTCACGTTCTCGAGCCCGCACTGTTCCATGCGTCGCGCCGTCCAATCGGCGGAGGCCTGCAAGGTTTCAGTGGGGTATCCGGGAAAACTGACACTGGGAATGCGCGCGTATTCGGAAAGCTCCGAGAGAAATCGGTCAAAGTTTGCCCGTAAATATTGTATGGCTGCTGCGGTGGGTTCCATAAAGGCTTTGGTAAATTGAAAATGTAACTAATTTTTTCCAACTAACAAAGGAGAAAGATCTATGCCCTATATTAAACCCGAAGATCGGAAGATTTTGGCCGACGGTGCCGCTCCCGATAATGCCGGTGAACTCAATTATACCCTGACGAAAATCTTGCTAAATTATCTGCAGAAAAAGGGGAAGAGCTATGGGGTGATCAATGAAATCATAGGAGTGGTGAACTGTGTGGGCCTGGAATTTTATCGCCGCCATGCGGCCCCCTACGAAGACGAAAAGATTATCGAGAACGGTGATGTGTTACCGGACCCGCAGTAAACCCACCGAAAATCGCACCCTTTCCTAGGCCTTTTGACGAGCTTTTGACGCCCTCTCATTTTGAAAGTCCTCTGGCTTTATCCACAAGCGGTAACTGCCGGAAATGATTAGCCCCAAAAATAATTATCCACAGCCGATTTGGCATATTCCTTGTATGGTAATGTAGTGTGAGGTCATTCCAAGACCAACCGGGTAAGGAAACCCAATATAAGGAGGTGGATCATGTCCCACTCTAATAAATATCATGGTCTGGCAGAGCAAGTCAGACGACACCGGCTCGATACCTTGGCAACCCCCTTCCTCGCCAGGTCCCAGAAGGAGATCGCTGGCAAACAAATCGCCCTGCCCTTCGCCGGGGTTTATCAAAGCCTCGACATCTACCACCAATTTGATCCGAAAGACCGCGAGGTCTCTTGGTTTTACTATTCCGAATCGGGCGAATTCCTGCTGCAATTTAGCTTCGGTCTCAAAGACCATCACTATGAAGTTTGTGCGGCCCATCCCAGCCTGTTTTCAAAATCCGGCGAACTCAAGGAATACCGTTTAGCCATCGATAACAGTCTGCAGGGCCATTATCCTCCCTTGCAACTAAAGCGTTCGCGAAACGGAGAAATCACCATCGAACCTGAATTGATTTAGATCATCATCCTCTCCTTTTGCAGCCGGCAGGGCGGTTTTTCCAGGTACCGCCCTGCCTTTTTATTTTTCATCGACCCCTTTCCCCTTGCCAAGTTTGTTCCAATCTTCCCAAGATGAGTCATGCCCGAATTGCCAGAGGTTGAAACCATCCGTCGCAGCCTAGCCCATGTGGTCGACGTAAAAATAAAAACGCTGCGCCTCTCTCGACTCGCCCCCGTTGAGACGACCACTCCGACTCGCGTGCGCCGGGAACTCAGCGGTGCCAAGTTGATGGCATGGCAGCGCTGGGGAAAATATCTCCTCATGGAAACCGATCGTGGGGTGCAATTGGTATTGCACCTAGGCATGAGCGGTCAATTGCGTTTCTTTGCCAAGGAGGCACCACCGGCACCCAAACACACCCACTTAGAGTTGCATTTATCTGACGGTGCCTTGTTGCGTTTCGTCGATGCCCGGCGCTTCGGCACCTTATCACTAAGCTGGGGCGAAGAGCGGCGAGACAATCCATTTTTGGCGAGACTGGGTCCCGATTATTTCGACCCAAAGGTCACCCCAAAGGTTTTTGTGGGGCGGTGCCGGCGACATCCAAAATTGTCATTGAAGGCCATGGCCTTGAATCAGGGGGTGGCAGCCGGTCTTGGAAATATTTACGCCTGCGAAGCCTTATACCGTGCCGAGTTGGATCCTCGACGCCTCGTCGGTGCGACAAAAGACCAAGAGTTGGCCGCTTTCTTGAAGCAATCGCGTGCCACTCTGGCCGAAGGCATTCAAAGGGGCGGCGTCAGCATGCGCGATTATTTCGATGGTCTCGGCCACCGCGGGGTGATGAAGGAATTCCTCAGAGTCTATGATCGGGAGGGAACGCCGGCCTTGGATGGGCGGGGTCTGGTGCATCGCATCGTGCAGAACGCACGTAGTACCTTCTTTGTGCCTGAGGTACAGCAGTAGAAGACATAGCACTACAATAGGTTCACCTAAAAATTTTAATCATCCGAATCCCCACATTTTGCAGAAGACAACCTTAGGAAATTTTATGTGGCTGATTTTAATTGATTTGTGTATTTAGAAAAATCACGTGTGATCATGCCACCGTAAATCAAAACATTTGCTTCGTTTTATTACCGAGAATTCTTTTTTCCAACCACCTCGCTAAGTAATTCAATCTGCACCTGTTGGATCTCCATCAGACGTTCCCACTGTTGGGAAAGCTGATGATCCACCTTTTCGTGGAGTTGCCGGATTTCTAGTTCAGCCTTGAGATTGACTTGATAATCGTGCTGAGAGCGGAGCCGGTCTTTGGATTCTTGACGATTTTGACTCATTAGGATGATGGGGGCTTGAACCGCAGCGAGACAGGAGAGTAGCAGATTGAGCAAAATGAATGGGTAGGGATCAAAGGGTCTGCTCAACAGGAACCATGAGTTAAAGAGGATCCATACCAATAAAATGAAAAAGAACGAAATAATGAACTTCCAACTACCCCCAAACTTCGCCACGTTGTCGGCCCATCTTTCCCCTAAGCCAAGCCCTTCTTGGTAATCTTCTTCGATATCGGTGGCTAGGATCTCGTGGCGGTGCAAGCTTTCGACGACCTCGTTTTCTAAATGGGTCAGTTCTCCTTTTTCGGCCTGGAGAATCTTCTGAACATAGAGATCGCGGTAAGTTGAGATATCGAGCTGGCATAGCATGCCTTCCCCAGACCACTCGGGGTGATCATCCTGAATTAAATTAAAGATGGAAGTCCGAATGGAACTAACGGAAACCATATCTTTGATCAGAAATTTTTTCCCACAAAGTGAACAATGCTGGAATTTAGATTCCGCAGGATGTGGCATGGAGCCTCCTTTCTTAGGGAGTCTTTAAGCATCTTTCACAAAAATACAAGTTTCCTATCTTAAGCGTGACGTAGTCTCTAAAGCCGGCAGTTCTTATTTTGTGAGCTTAAGCAAGATTGGCCACCGTGAATCTATGATGACCGATGAACTAGCCACACCTTTGGCCTCGTTCTTGTGGAGGCAGCGGACTTTGGCGTGGTTATTTGCTGGAATCCGATTATTTCCTCCTTCGGTGCTCTGTTCTCACTCCTCGGGGGGTTTTTTTTCGAGGATTAGAATAAGTTTAACCCTCAGCTTTAAAAGTTTCTTAAAGATCGGGCCAGGGTCTCGCTGATATCGATTCCATTGGTGGAGTGCGCAATCGTATTGGTGGTGACCACTCGTTGAACACCGGATCGTTTTAAATTTTCCTCCGCTCCTGGCGCAAACAGGGCGTGGATACCCAGGCAAATGGGAGCTTCCAAGCCTTGTTCTTGAATTGCTGCAACGGCTTGAATAAGGGTATGACCCGTGGAAATAATATCGTCGATCAAAACGGGGTGATGGTCGCGAAAAGCAGTAAGATCGGGCATGGAGACCCGAACTTCCCGATCGCCCCAACGCTCTTTCTTAGCCACGCGGTAGGGCGCTTGGATTTTCCCGGCGATATTCGCCACCCATTGTTCGCTCTCTCCATCGGGCCCTATCAGCACGGGGTTCTTGATAAAGGATTTTATCCATTTCGCTAGGTCAGGACCGGCATCCGCCGCCTCGGAGGGAATCGAATAGATTTCCGACAAGGAATGATAGCGGTGTAAATGGGGATTCATGGTAAGGAGCCCGTCGAAATAAGTGGAAACCAATTTGGCGAAATATCTAGAGGTGACGCCCTCCCCCGGTTGAAATTGCTTATCCTGACGCATGTAAGAAAGGTACGGACAAACCAGACGAATGCGGTTCGCACCCAAGTCCCGCAGGGTCTCTCCCAAAAGAAGTAAAGGTAGGATTTTTTTGTTGGGATGATCAAGACTTTGCAGCAATACAACCTCCCGGCCCCGACAAGCAGATGCCACACGAAGATAAGTCTCGCCGTCGGGAAAGGAATGGGTGACCACATTACCGGGCTCTCCATCCAGATGGGTGGTTAACTTTGCGGCCAGATCTTCTTGTCCTGGCAAAAAAAAGACCAAGGGTTTCATTTTCCCTGCTCCACTGTAATGATATCCTCATGGAGTGCCACATAGTCCAGAGCATAGGCCATTTCACCCGGACTTTCCGAGTAAACGGTATAGAGGGGTTGGCCCGGTTCCACTCGGTCCCCTAGTTTTACTTTTAGAAATACTCCTGCGGCTTTATCCTCGGGAGCCCCTGCTAATTTTGCTACGCGGGATATCTTTCGGTTATCCATGCAAGTTATTCTTCCTTTGCATAGAGACGCCACATCTTGATATTGACTGGAAAGCTTGGGTTCTTTCCGCATTCCCCCTTGAGCCTCGGCGATAGCTTGAAATTTTTTCCAAGCTTGTCCACTGGCCAAGATAGCCGTTGCGATATCCAATCCTTTACCAAGCTCGACTCGGCCGGAAAGTTCCAACAAAGCTCCGGCGAGCAAAAGTGAGCGGGACCGGAGAGCTTCCGATGCCCCGGATTCACCCCGCAATACCGCCAAGACTTCTCGGGCCTCAAGAACAGGTCCAATGCCTCGCCCCACCGGCTGAGAGCCATCAGTGATAAGGGCACGAACCTTTAAGCCTTGCCGCTGCCCCACCGTCTCTAATACTTGAATTAACTTGGCGGCCGCAACCGGCGACCGGACCTTGGCGGTAAGACCCACAGGGATATCCAAGAGGACGTGGGTCGATCCGGCGGCAATCTTTTTGGATAGCACGGAAGCAACTAACTGGCCTTCGCTATCGATTTCCAAAGCCCGTTCTACCCGAATGAGGGTATCGTCGGTAGGAGACAGGTGAACGCCGCCTCCCCAAACGATACAACCACCTTCTTTTTCAACCACCCTGCGCATTTCCCGTAGGGAAAGCTGGATGGGGGCCAAGGTTTCCATCGTGTCGGCGGTGCCTGCCGGAGACGTGATCGCTCGAGAGGAAGTCTTCGGCATCGTCAGTCCGAAAGCGGTGATAATGGGGACGACGATCAAAGTAGTACGGTTACCGGGCAACCCTCCCACGCAGTGTTTGTCCACCACAGGACTCACCGGCCAGGTGAGTTTTTCTCCTACCCTCACCATGGCTTCGGTCAGGCCGTCAATTTCCTCAAGCGAAAGTTGGTCTCCCCCACAGACGGTGATAAAGGCCGCCAAATGAACATCGGCATAGCGTCCGGCATGGATATCTTGAATGATGGCCTGTAGGTGTTCCGGCTGGAAAGTATGGTCATACATTTTCGCCCGAACGTGACTCAAGGATTCCACCGGCTCAGGATGGGCAAAGCGAGCGGGTTCTCCCTCTCGCGCCTGCAATAAGCGCCAAGCGGCTTCGGACAAGCCTGCCTCACCTTTTTTTAAGATTCGATCGTGAGTGATATTTAGGGTGGCAATGATATTGCTTGTCTTGGTGGAAATTTGAACCCTGGATTGTGCCCCGAACCCCTCTGATCGACAGACTTCACTATCTTTGCTGATGTAAACGACGGGTTCCTGATAAGTATCAATTCCCAGCCGTTTAAGATGTAAAATTCCTGCGGGGTAATTGGGAAAAGTATTTTTCTCAGCGACTTTAGTCATTAAGGAACTAAGCTTCCGTTGTTAATTTAAGTCCACACTTTCTCCATATTTGGGAATTTGGGATTCCCAATGGAGAAAATCGGCCAGGTTTCGTCGCATGGCATCTTGGGCGGCCGGCTCCCCATGCACGATAAAAGTTCTCTTGGGTGAGGAATTCATTTGTTTAAGCCATTCGATTAATTCCGGACCATCGGCGTGGGCGGAGAGATTTTCCATATACCGAATTTCGGCACGAACCGGATAGTAATTCCCGTGAATTTTGATCTGATCCACACCCCCGATCAAGGCTTCCCCCCTGGTCCCCGCCGCTTGAAAGCCAACAAAAACAACCGTATTTTTTTTATCCGTCACCAAGGACTTGAGATGGTGCAAGACCCGTCCCCCGGTGGCCATGCCGCTGGAAGAAATAATGACCGCCGGTTCCGTTTTCTGAGTCAGGGCCTTGGAATGTTCCACGGAAGTTACAAACTTGGCCACGCGGCAAAGTTCCTTGCAGGAATTTTCATCAAGACGATGGTCATCCAAATGATCACAGAAAACCTCGGTCGCGCGAATAGCCATGGGACTGTTCAGATAGACGGGAACATTGGGAATTTTTCCGGCAGCCTTCAGGTCCATAATTACTTTTAAAATATGCTGGGCCCGTCCCACGGCAAAGGAGGGAACCAAGACAATCCCTCCTCTTTTTATGGTGGTATTAATCATTCCCTCAAAGTCCTCCCAAGGGTCGCTAGGGCTATGCCGGCGATTGCCGTAGGTGGATTCTACAACCAAATAATCGGCTTGTTTGATCGGATGAGGGGGGTTCATGAGGATATCATCGGGGCGGCCGACGTCTCCGGTGAAAACCAAGCTTTGGTGTTTATTTTGAACAAGAATATAGGAGGCACCGATGATATGCCCAACGGGGATCCATTGAATCTTGAGCGCCTCGCCTAAATGAAGAGGAGCATTAAATTCCACGGTTTTAAAATGCTTGAGGCAATTCTTTGCATCCTCATAAGTAAAGAGGGGAAGCGCCGGTCGGTGTTTGCTAAAACCATGTCGGTTTGCAAAACGAGCCTCTTCTTCTTGAAGATAACCCGCATCGGGCAATAAAATTTCACAGAGATCTCGGGTGCCCGGTGTGCAGTAGACCGGGCCGGAAAATCCATTTTTAAATAGTACCGGCAAATATCCGCTGTGGTCGATATGGGCGTGGGTAAGCAGGACCGCATTTAGAGAGGCGGGATCCACTGGAAAGGGGCGCCAATTTTTCAAACGAAATTCCTTGAGCCCCTGAAACAGTCCGCAGTCCACCAAAATTCGGACTCCCGAATCTTCCAACAGAAATTTTGAGCCCGTTACCGTCTGGGTGGCCCCTAAAAAAGTCAGTTTCATAGAGGAACCTATAACCTATGCCATTCAGCGCTCTGAGAGTTCTGAGCTAGTGGCGGAAATTTGCCGCGTAGAGCTGGTTATTTGGCGAGCTTAGCCCAGACTGTCTTGGCCGCCGCGACACTCGGGGCTGCTGCGGTGGAATAGAGAAGGTTTCCACCCTGGTCGTAGACGAAGACTTTGGTTTGATCCTTGCCCACTCCGAATGCCCCGTGGACTTTCCCGGTTTTATCCTCCAAGAGGATGGGAAGCGTGCCGGGTTTCCAGTCTTTTTTCATATGGCTTTCGGCAATCCCAGCAAAGGCGCTGGCAGTCATATCTTCAATGAGAATGAGTGAGGCCGGGTTACTCCCTTTGGTGGCCACCAGGTCTTTGGCCCATCCCTCTTGCGCCGCCTTGTCTTTAAGGGTCGGTGCCGAGACAATCACCACCACCCCCTTGGCCCCAAGTTGTGCGGAGCTATGCATGGCGCCACCGGGATCGGGGAGAGAAAAGGACGGTAATTTACTGGCTTGGGTGTAAGCCACTGAAGCGCTACTTAATAGGATGATGGCGGTGAGGATTGTTTTTTTCATGAATAACCTGCCTATTTCAAAGATTTCAGATGGGTGAATCAAATGATAAGGCATTGGAGGAATCTGCCAAAGCTTAAATTCTTAGCAAACAGCCGGCTTCGAACACCATGGCCCTTAGGGCGTTTCAACTTCCGTTCAAAGTGGATTAACGGGATACCGTTTGCGCTTCCCAAAGAATTGCATTCAAAAAGTCCTTGAAATAGTTTAGGATTTCAGATTCCCCCGCCCAAGGGGACCGCGGAATTGCCGTTTGACTTAAGTTTTTGAATTCGCTAGAGAATCGCCCCCGGCCTCCCTGGGCCGGAGACTTTGATCATTTGGGGACGTAGCTCAGTTGGGAGAGCGCTTGAATGGCATTCAAGAGGTCGGCAGTTCGATCCTGCTCGTCTCCACATTTCCACAAAACTAACGCGCCTGTTTGCCTCAGCCCATTTAGGGCTGAGTTTGCCAGGCTTGTTTGGCTGCGATTTTGGGAATGAATTGGGAATTAGGTTTTAGGCTTTCGGGGGACCTCCCCAGGGGGAGGGAACCTTACTCTTAGCTATTCGAGAATATCTTGTAGCTGAGAATCCTTCTTTAATACTTCTGAAACAGTCTTTTTTTCGTTCCTCGTCAAATTGTCATGCAATTTTTTCAATACCTGCCGGTCCTTTTGGGACAATGCCGACAGGACTTCTCTTGCCGCAGCCAGATCCTTTATTGTTTTCTCCTTTTTCTTCCGTTTAGTTGAAATAATTATTTTGTGTAATCCATAGGCAGCGGGGTGAGGCATATTTAGAGTAATCCCTTTAAATGAAACCTTGATGACATTTTGACTTAGCAAAGACATATGCCTCAATGGCCTAACAGAAATTCCTAATTGGGGAACTTTGATGGAATCTCCTGAGCGGGGACCTACCCTTGGATAAAGGAACTCCACATGGAATTCAGGTTTATGAAATGTAACCCAACCGTCCGAGGCGAACTCCTCTAAAAAGCCCTCCCCTTCCAGTATTTTTGCTACATCGATCTGGACCCTCTCGGAGGGTTTTTTGGGTATCAAAAAATCGATGTCGGTCGTCCTAATGACAGGATGATATTCGACCCCTTTAAAATATTCCTGGTAACCAAGGGTTGCCCAACTGCCGATCAATACCAAGTGTTCCAAAATTCCATTTTTTCTAAGAGTCTTTAGAAGTTCAAATATGTCATCTTGAAGTTCATTCATTTTCTTAATAGCTTTTCTAAATATCGGATATTTTCTTTCACTTCTCTGAGTTGTTGGCGCAATTGTTTTTTAAGCCGCATCTGTTCCTTGTATTTTTTGATCTCATCATCCGAAAGCTTCCCCAGATAGTCTTGCTTTATCTTTTCCCCATCACGGTAGGATAGGTAATAATATCCCCTTCCCGGAGAGCCTCTCCGCAGCAAATAACCTGGCGGCAAACGGTCTAATTTTTCTTCGTACTTCTTCCTAAGAGAATTCACGCGTTTCAATTCTTCTTGGAGAACACTTTTTACGACTCGTGCCATATTTTACAGTACAAATGTTTATTGTTACAAAAATGTACTGTAAATGGTTGGAACCCCATTGTACAGTACAAAATGTTAATTTCGCAGGATTGTACTGTAAAATTAAAAAAAAGAGCCCCGGTGCCGGGCCGGGGGTTCGGGGGGAGCAAGCAGGCAAACTCGGCCCAGTGGACCGAGGCAAACTGCGCGGTAGGGAACCCGAAGGGTGACTGGTCCCGCGAAGCGGATTCTAAACCTGCTCCGCCTGTGCCTTAAAATACCTTCGAAGTTTCACCCACAGGCTCCACCATTTCCAAAAACTAACGCACCTGTTTGCCTCAGCCCATTTAGGGCTGAGTTTGCCAAGCTTGTTTGATCACGATTTTGCGAAGAACGCCCACCCACTTAGAAACGAACTGGCATTGAAAATTTAGCCAGCGTCCCTTAACACTCTTTGCCCTCCGAACAGGGGCGACCTTTTCGAAAAGGCGAAAGTTAATCTTTCATTTATTCTATCTTTGCCTGGTTTTTTTTTGCCATTACCGCGGCACCGGTCAGAATCATCCGAATTTCTAGAATCAAACGCTCCATGAGTTGTTGGCAGCGGTGGCCTGGGGTATCAAGGGCCTCGACACCGGCTGAGAAAACTACCGCCACAATGGCTTCGGCAGCAATCGACGGGTCGCCGAGCGAAGTCTTCAGGCGGACCGCCTGGCGTTCCAAATCCTCGGTTAATTCTTCGGTAAAGCGATTCAATTCGGCTTGGAGGGCGGATCGAAAAGAGGGTGTGTTGCCGATACGTTCTCCCAAGAGTAGGCGGAAAAGATTGCCGTTGCTTTGAACAAATTCCATAAAGACGTTGACGGAAGTACGGGTGACACTGCCCGTTTCACTGATGCGCTTCCGGGCCTTCCGCATTAATTGACGAAGCATGAGACCCACCTCATCGATCAAGGCCAGGCCCAAGTCTTCCATGTCGGAAAAGTGTCGATAAAAGGTTGCCGGGGCCACTCCGGCCTGACGGGTGACCTCCCTCAGACTCAAACCGGCGAAACCTCCTCCCTCAATCAAACAAAGGGCCGCCTCGATTAAAGTACGACGGGTCTGCGCCTTGCGCTCCCGCCGCGTCATTTGAGGGGTCTTGTTCCGGATCGGCTTAATTGGGATAACATTTGTTCGTTTCATTTTCGTCATATTAATCATAGTCTTTACGCTTGTCTAGCCCACAAATTGGAATTTTATCCCTTGACTTTAGCGCGGTGCGTCAGTTATTTAGTAAACACTTGTTCACTAAAATAGGAGTTCCCCGATGCGTCCCAAATTAACCGCGGGCAGAAAATCCCCTCGAGCAAAGGCACCTGCCAAAATCACCGCCCGTTCCCCCTGGGATGCGGAGAAATTCGCTGCTTTTGCCAAGGAACTCGATGAGCTCCAGGGGAACATCAAAGCCAGGTTGGGCAAAAATGACGTGGCCTACATCAAAAAGGTAGAGCGGGTGGCGCGCCTTGCTGAAATCGTGGGCCGCTTCTTAATTCATTTCAGTATGGATCCCCTAACCTGGTCGGCGGGAGTATTCACTCTGAGTCTTCATAACCAACTCCATGCCACCGAAATTGGTCATTCGGCCCTACACGGCTGTTGGGACGGATTGAAGGGTGCAGAATTATTTTACTCGGAGTCCTTTAAATGGAAGACCCCCGTCGATGAAGCCAGCTGGAAACGAGAACATAATATCCTCCATCACCAATTTACCAATATCCTGGGCAAGGACCCAGACCTAAGTTACGGCATGATTCGGGCCGACCTCAAAGTTCCCTGGGTCCCCTACCATTTGATTCAAGTCACCCAGTTTTTTTGGACCGCTCCCATATTTCTATGGACCATCGCTTTTTATGTTACGGGGATCGTCGATGCCCTTACTCCCGATCGTGGCGAGACTCATGCGAAGATCCTGTCTGATAAAAAACCCAAAACTATCTTTGCAGCCATCAAAAAGACCCTTAGAAAAATGGTGCCGTTCTCAGCCTACAACTTTGTTTTTTGGCCCGCCTTGGCCGGCCCCATGTGGTGGAAAGTGCTGGCTGGAAATCTCAGTGCCGAAGCGATTCGAAATATGTACTCGGTAGCTACGATTTATGCGGGCCATTTTGGAGACGACCTGGAATATTACGATCGGGATTTTAAGCCCCGGAGCCGGGGACAGTGGTACAAGGCACAAGTGGAGGCCGCACATAATTATGATGTGCCGCTGCCCATCAGCATACTTTGCGGTGCCTTAGATACCCAAATTGAACACCACCTCTTCCCAAAATTACCTCCCAACCGCCTTCGGGAAATCCAACCCAAAGTCCAAGAAATCTGTGAGTGCTTCGGAGTGAAATATCATCGGGATTCTTGGGGTAAGAATTTGGAAAAAACTTTTAAACGCCTTGCTAAGCTTTCCCTACCGTTTACGGTGAACAACTTTTTTGCCAACCGTCAAACCCGCCCGCACTAAAACCCATCAACTCAAACCAATCATCCGCTCCACCAACTCATTGGCCTTGGTCAAGACACCCTCAAACCGGCCGAACTGATAATGGGTATTGGCGCCACTAGAAATACCGGCCTGAATCTCTTTTCCAAGCCCAAAATCTTCATTCAAGGTAAATCGCGTGATGCGGTGATCTTGCTGAACCAACAGCGTGCTGATGGGAATGATCAGGTAATGTGCCTAAATGGCCTAGCCGGGTTGACCTTATTAAGAATTTATACCAAGGTGCCCCAGCTAAGATTGGATATATTTTTCAATCATAGCAACGGTATTGGCGCAAAGCGTTATGGATTGCTTCTTGTTTTTTACCAGATAGATATGGGAATATATATGAAGACAACAGGAGATCGAACTATCAAAAGCATTAGCCACATCGTGGTATTAACCGCAGCAATGTTCCTTTTTAGCTTGCTGCCCGGCAAGGGCATGGCCGCAGCACCCCTTTATTCCGACTTTTACCAAGCCGCCTATGACAATTGCGCCATGACTGCCACTGAGCAAGGCGCAGGCGATTGCCAACATGTTTTAGTAGGCTGCCTGCAAGAGGTCTTTACCTGTGCCCAAAAATCCGATTGCAAAGTCATGCAAGACGCCGGACTGCAATCTCTAGAATGCAACCCATCGGCTCCCCACCCCTATGATTGCATGAATAGTTTAGAGCCTATCATCATACAGTTAATAACAGATGGCCAATGCAACAAGGCCTTTGATCCAGGCGCCTTGACTCTCAAACAACCGGGCTGTGGTAACAAGGTCGTCGAATTGAACGAGACTTGCGATGACGGCAATACCTTAGACGGCGATGAGTGTCCCTCCACTTGCAAAGACCCCGCTCAGCTCTGCGGTAATGGTGTCTTAGACCCAGGAGAAGATTGTGATGCCGGAACAGAAAACGGCAAAGTAGCCGCTGGCTGTGACATTCAATGCAAAAGTTTTCCTACAGAAGAAAAGGCCACTGAAGTCGATAAGGTTCAACAAACCACGGCCGATGTCACCACGACCCCTTCCGCAGCCAATTGTAGCCTGAATAAATCTGCTCCTACGACCTCTGCCCCCGTTTTCTTGCTATGGGGGTTTGGCCTGCTAAGCTCCGTGTATTTAATACAACGTCGAATTTAGTAAATATTAAGGAAGCTGTAAGGCCTATGTTCGATATATTAGACCGCAGTTCGGGAAATATCCTTGGAGTCCTCGTCAGCGGAAAATTAACCGACGAGGACTATCAAAAGCTAACGCCGAAGTTAGAACAGATCATCAACCAAGAGGGGACCATCAGACTCTTGTGCATCTTAGAAGAATTCCAAGGCTGGACCGCCAAGGCGGCATGGGACGACCTAAAACTCGACGTCAAACATCACCAAGCCTTTGAACGTCTCGCCGTGGTGGGCGATACCAAATTGGAAGCATTCATGACCCAAATCTCCAAACCCTTCATCAAAGGCGAAGTAAAGTACTTCGAGCGCAAACACGCCGATCAAGCCTGGGATTGGATCCGCAGTTAGGCTGTTTTGGCCCTGGTTGGCTAATTCATTTCCATGGTAATGCTTGAGGTGGTGGGTTGATCATTTACGCTTACCTCGATAGTCTCAAGCACGTCTTTATATCCGGATTTAGTTACCTCAATATTGTAACTGCCTGCAGGGACATCTTCGATGCGGAATTCTCCGTCACTATCGGTGACTACCGACTCGATGCCTGAACCTAAAAGCAATACCTTCGCCCCCGCGATGGGATTGCCCTCGGCATCCTTGACCGTGCCGACGATGCGTAGCCCCGAGGCCGTCTCCTCGGTGAAGGTTTCTCCACAACCAGAAATGCCAACACTGGTCAGCAACAAAAACAGGCATAAGACTGGAACAATGGTGTGGAAGCTAAAATTTTTAATCCAAAATTGATTTGATTTGGAATGAGATTTCATGGGGCGCACCTCCCGATTGGACTGAAACAATAGAGCTGTATGGCCCGTAGTCGATTATGACCTGAGATGCAAGGGGCCCTTCTAATTTACTTCCCCCTTTCCATAATCCCTTAAAATGGCTTAAACTATAGCCAGCACCGATGCCAAGGGGTTGGTTTCGGCAGTCATCGGAGGTTGTGATGGGTTTTTCATTCAAACCAAGGCTTATCTATTGGGAAATCTATGTGTTATGGGGTCTAGCTCCAGCCTCGCGATGGGCGGGAAGGTACGTGGACTCTGGGGGGGGGGTCGGTGTC
>JAJFLL010000131.1 GCA_021772695.1 Deltaproteobacteria bacterium | reverse complement strand
GCTCCTAATTCACCTCCCGTGGGAATGGCTTCCAGGTCAGCCATTTGGCGACACATAGACATTTCGGCGCTGCGGGTATAATCCGATGAAAAATGGGAACAAACCCGCTCTTTAATATGAATGCTCTTGCCCACGTAAAGTGGAGCACCATAGCCATCGTAAAATATATACACTCCAGGCCCTTCAGGAAGCGCATCTACCTGAGGTGTCGAAATTCCCTGGGGCAGGCTGGGACGTTTCTGAATTCCTTCCAATGCACCTTGAATTTGTTCTTTATTGAATTGACCTTGAATGATTTGTAAAAAATCCCATACGGCCTTAGTATCGTCGATGGCGCGATGTCTTCGGTGGCAAACTATTCCCATTCGACTGATGACCTTATCAAGGCCATGGCCCCGTTCCTTCGGAAATAATTTTCGCGAGAGCCGAACCGTACAAAGCGGTTTTACCTTAAAATTTCTTCCAGCACGCTCCATCTCATTTTTCAAAAATCCATAATCAAATCGGGCATTGTGGGCCACTAAAACAGGATTATCAAATAGTTCACTAACTTCAGAGGCCACTTGCGAAAAGGTGGGTGCCTTTTTTAATTGTTCACTATTAATGCCCGTAAGGCCTGAAATGAAGGGAGGTAGGGGTCTTTCCGGATCTACAAAGGTAAAATAGCTTTTGACCCATTGACCGCCACGAACCACAATCGCACCGATTTCAATAATTCGATCTGAAGTGGGAGACAAGCCCGTTGTCTCAAGGTCAATAATAGTAAAATCAGAAAGGATGTTTCATTTCCTCAGGTTCTATCTTAGTGGGAATATTTATTCGAAAAGAATCGGGATCATGGGATTCATGATTCTGCATAGGGTCTTTCTTGCTAAGACGCATGAGCCACCCGATGGGTGTGAAAATCAAATAAAAGACAATGCTGAGTAATATGCGGCTATTGACCCACCCCAAGGCCTCGGCAAATTTCATCCAAACCCAATGAATGGGGCCTAGAATTTTGGGTAGTAATAGCCCAAGAAAGATTAGGATTCCGCCCACAATCCAAGGCCACATTGGCCAAGGTTTATGAAAAATCCATGGAAAAAAGCCTCCAAATAGCAGGGCCAGGATACCTCCAACCATTAATCCAAATTCTCGCAATTGTTTAGTCGGAGCCATACTAATCCAATTCAAATTCCTGCTGCCAAGATTCATCCCTTGGCAATTCTGGCTGATCATCTTTGAGTAGAAGATGATTTTCTAATACCAAGGCATCCATTTCTGTTCGCATAAAGCAACGATAAGCATCTTCAGGTGTACATACGATCGGTTCCCCCCGGACATTGAAGGAAGTGTTCACCAAAACGGGACACCCCGTACGTTCTTCAAAAGCACTCAAAAGGTCATAGAATCTAGGATTGGTTTTTTGATGGACCGTTTGGACTCGCGCTGAATAATCCACATGGGTAATCGCCGGGAGGCTAGAACGCGCTACTTTAAGTTTCTCAATGCCAAATAAATTTTTTTGTCCCTCATTCATTTCATAGCAAAGTTTTGAATTTACTGGAGCCACCAACAACATATAGGGGGAAATGCCATCAAGATCGAAATAATCTTGTACCCTTTCGGCCCGGACTGCCGGTGCAAAGGGACGGAAGGATTCTCGATATTTTATTTTTAAATTCATGGTGGTTTGCATAGCGCGATTTCGCGGATCCCCTAATATGGAACGACCACCTAGAGCTCTAGGGCCGAATTCCATGCGACCTTGAAACCAGCCCACTACCTTGCCCTCTTCCAGGAGAACTGCCAAACGATCGTATAGATCTTTATCATGAAGTTCTTGCCCAACTGCTTTTAATTCGTTCAAAGATTTTTGAATATTTTTCGTATCATACCGAGGTCCAAGATAGGATCCGCTCATGGTGTCGGCGCCATTCACGCTTCGTTCATTACCGTGAAAATGATACCAGGCGGTTAGTGCGGCGCCCAAAGCTCCACCAGCATCTCCGGCGGCCGGTTGAATCCAAATATCTTTAAAGATTTTTTCCCTCAATATTTTACCGTTGGCCACGCAATTAAGGGCTACCCCCCCGGCCAGGCAAAGATAATCTACATTTAATTCCCTTTTTAAGGTCTTCGCCAATCGCAACACCACTTCCTCAGTAACCACTTGAATCGAGGCGGCCAAATCCATATCTTTTTGCCTAACTGGAGTTTCACGAGGGCGAGGAGGTCCCCCCAACAATTTGTGAAATTTTGTATTCGTCATAGTTAGGCCGGTTGCGAAGTTGAAATAATCCATGTTCAGTTGGAAAGTTCCATCTTCTTTTAAATCGAGCAAATTTTCATAGATTAGGTCTACGTATTTTGGTTCGCCGTAAGGCGCCAGACCCATCACTTTGTATTCACCAGAATTAACTTTAAATCCGGTGTAATAGGTAAAGGCAGAATATAATAGACCCAAAGAATGGGGAAAATCGATTTCCCAAAGGGGTTTGAGTTCATGACCTTGTCCCAACCAAGCGGAGGTAGTCGCCCACTCGCCTACCCCATCAAGACAAAGCACTGCTGCTTCAGAGAAGGGAGAAGGATAAAAGGCCGAGGCTGCATGCGATTGGTGATGTTGGGCAAAGAGCAAGGGCGGCAATTGCTCCTTTTTTAAATTTTCTAAAGAACACAATTCATTGCGAATTAAGCGTTTTAGAAAAAGCTTTTCCTTGAGCCATACGGGCATGGCTGCCAAAAAGGAGCGGATTCCTTTGGGGGCATACTTTAGGTAAGTACTTAACAGACGTTCAAATTTGATCAGGGGTTTATCATAAAAAACCACCTCATCAATTTGAGTAAGGTTTACCCCCCCCTCTTGCAAACAGTACCGAATGGCCTGGAGGGGGAATCCTGCATCGTGTTTTTTCCGCGTAAATCGCTCTTCTTGCGCCGCAGCGACGATCTTGCCGTCGATCAACAAACAGGCGGCGGCATCATGATAAAAACAGGAAATTCCAAGTATATTCATAGTTGAACCCCTAAGGGCCCTCCCATTAAGGCCAAAATTACAGGATTTCAAGAGGAAAGGACCTATGCTTGACGCCTAGCCTTCCCTGGCACAAAATAGGGGTCGGAGTAACCCATGATAAAATTGATTATATTTGCTTTGCTCTGGAGCCTTTGGAGCCCTACCTTATGGGCTCAGGATGGGGGCAATGACGATGTTGCCCAACCCAATGTGTCGGAACCAAACATTGCCGATCCTAATCCGGTGGTTGGAGAAGCTGCTCAACCCAATGTTTCCAATCCAAACTATGTGGAAGGCGAAGCCGCCCAGCCGAATCGAGCACAACCCAATAGGGTTCAAGGTGAAAATGCTACAGTGAGGCCTGCCTGGAACAATCAACCCAGCAGCGACGCCGCTGAACCTAATGAAGATCTTCCGGGTTATTGACCCCGTCACCAAAAAAGTATTTATTGGCCCGGAAAATCAACCTAAGCAATTCCCAATCCTCTTCGGGAACAAGGCCCGAATCCCAGTCATCGTCTATGGTCTTCTGCAATACGATCTGCAACATCTTTAGATCTTCGCATTTCAACCCTTCAGGCATTTTCCAACCAATTTTATAATACACTAATTCCGTTTCGTATGGGGTCAATGGCATGGGTGGTTTTTCTGGCATTTGAGTGATGGTCACGGGAGGGATTTTAAATTTTCCCTGTAATATTTCTTTTAAATGAGACGGAATCGGAAGCAATGGTTTTTTAGCATGAACTGCCGAAGCTTGGTTTTTTTTTCGAAAATAGGCCCCCAATCTCATGGCAAGGTAAATTCCGCCTCCCAGCATTAATGCGCCTCCAGCCAAGGTCCAAGGAATCGAGTCTGCCACGGTTTCCCAACCACCAAAGCTCCCCAAACCTAGCATCATGAGACCTGTTTCGTGGCGTGTATTGTGGTTGGGGAAATATTTATCGAAGGCACTGAGCATGTTCCCCTTCTGGGGATTTGAAAAAAATTGATCTGCAATCATGGCTCGCAATCGCTCTTGTTCCCCTGCCTGGAGTACGTCTGCTTCTTGAAGTGTGGAGAATAGGTCCTCGAAGCCCAAACGACCTTCTTCCATCAATCCATCTATTAAGGCGTCCTGAACGAAGCGATCTCGGTCGGTAATGCCTAAAGCATCAAAAATTTCTAAAAGCCCACATCTAATTTGCCAACTTGGCTCACTATGAAAGGAATTATAGGCAAGGTGATAAACATCATGAAGCATCAATAGATAAGGGTGCAATTGGCCCCTTCCCTCTGCATCCATTCGCCTGTTGGAAACCACGAGTGGTCCGCGACGAAGAGATAAAAGCTGGCGCATCTGTTGCGCCGTACTCAATTGGGTTTCCATTTCAATGTCATTGACTCGACCGCCAGGTCCGGATTTTAAAGCGTAAAACAACAAAGGCGGAGGGATAAGGCGAACCTCCCTCTTATCACCTGTCATTTTATCAAAAATTTTATGGGGGATTCCCAAATATGGCGGCAATAGGTCGGAACCTAGGGTAAAAAGCAATTCCACGTCGTCGCTTAGCTTTTCAAAATGATTATTCGCCTCACCTTGCAATATGATTTTAGGGAACTTCAGAGTTTTTTTTGAGTTTTCTGTAAACCAACCTTGAAGCCATGGGGGTAATTCCTCGCCAGGCCTTAAGTAGTCTTTCAAGTCATTTAAATCATATTCACCGATTTGATAATCGGTATGTGCATCGAGGTATTGAAGAAAGTCGCCTTGCAGCATTTCCATTAATTTGATTCGTGTATGGTATGGCGATAACTCACCTCGCTCTGCTGCTTTCAAGGTGGCATAATAGCCCGCTTCCCAAACCGGGTTTAATTGGGATCTATTTTGTTCTGCCGTCGATAAGGATTTTAATAGAAATTTCCCAAAGGAACCCCCATGGGCCTTTTTTGGAATTCCCGGTAAATAGCCCATATAATGAGGTCTAAAATTCGGCGAAATATCCTGAATCTCCTTTTGGAACCATCGCCAATTTTTTACAGGCAATTGATCCCATGTTGATTCTATGCGGTCGAGGACCTTCCAAGCCAATGCTCCGCCTTCGGACTTTAGGTGTTTCAAAATTTTTTGAAACCGCTCACCGGATGCACTCACTATTGCTAAAAGCTGTGGGCGTTTCATTTCACTAAGAAGGGACAAGCCAAGAGGAAATAATTCATTATTATTTTTAAATAAATTTTCTACAAAATGTTTTTCGGCCTCAGGATAAGCGCCTAATTGCAATAGTGATGCAGCTGCGCCTAATCGAATTTCCGCATCATCATCCTTTAAAAACGGCACCATGACTTTGGCAAAGTGCTTGCCATTAAGCCTACTGATCAGTCGAAAGGCACCCATTCGTAATTCTTTGGATGTCGAAGTATCTAAAATAACCTTCTGGATCTCTGGTAAGGCATATCGAGATCCGATGCGCGCTAAAGCTTCTAAGGCCGCAATGCGATCTCCATTCCATTGAGAATTCAAAACAATACTCTTTAATACATCGACTGAATCAATTCCGCCAAATTCTCCTAAGGTGTGAAGGGCCATCGTAGAAATTTCAGTTTCCGAATCATTGATCCGCTCGATAACATAGGGTTGATATTGCGCTAAGCCGGCCTCACGAATGGTTAATAGAGCACGAAGGCGACGCATGGGATCTGGTGCTCGAATTTCATGCTCATAACCAGGCGGTTTTCCCATAATTCCCAATTTGAATGCACCCGCCTCGGCCAAGGCTGACATTTTCGGGTGTTTCGATACGGTTAGAGCGCGCAAATAGGCTTCAACTCGGACCTCCTGATTTTTTGGAATCTTTAAAATATCTAAAGACTGGACCCAAAGACGGAACTCTTCAACATGCTGGGAAGTAAATGCATGTTCGTCCACATATCGTTCTAAAATATCGACAAGCTCCGAAAGGTCCTGACTTGGAGCTATCTTCAATAAGGTTTTTAAAGCTTTTATTCTAATAGAAATATTGGGCTGACTTAAATAATGGCGAATCCTAGGAATTCCGGACCTAAGCTTAAACTCACCGATCCAATTAAGCTCCTGTTCAGCTTTTAATTCAGGAGGCAAATCACGGAAAAGTATTTGCATGGCTTCATCAATATCTATGACCTCGCCGTAGTTTTTTTGAATGGACCGGGCCAGCCAAGAAGATAGATCCAAGCCAAATAGATTTACAAAGGAAGCATAACTGTATAGGGGTACTCCCGACAAATCCTTCGATATTCTAAAGTCATTAACCATATAGGCCAAAGTAGGATGAGGTACCTGATTTTCAGCTAGACGATTGGCCGGTAATTTCTCTGCATGATACGATGTGATTCGCTTATGGATTTCTCCTTCTAAAAATATATTGGGGCAAAATACGCCGTGAGTTTTGGCCAACACTTCCATGATTTGATTCAAGGATTTTGTCTCGTGCGCCGGTACCACATTTTGTTCCATATACGTCAGCACCAATTGCGCCCAGCCATCAAAAAATTCGTTCCAATTATAAGACCATTCCGGATTCAATTCCCTTCCCCATTTTTCAAGGACTTGATCCTTTTTACTTTCTGCATAGGAATGTACAGCTTCGTAGCTTGACCCTTTTGAAATGACCAAAGTCGACTTTGGAATATTTAATCGAGAGAGTTCAGACCTTAAAACATCGAGTTCTTGATTTCGGTAAGATTGATTGGTTTTTGGCGAAAAAATTCGCAGCGCCCCCTGTGAACCAAAATATTTCATTTGAGATGCTAAAAAACCTACGGGGATATACAAAAAATTGTGATGAGAATTATTAAAGGTTTTAGAAATTTCAGGTTGAGCCTTCAACCAGGCAATCCATTCAGAGAGGGGGATTTGCATTTGCAAGGTAAGGAGGGGTTGTTGTCGGTTCAGCCCATAACTCTTCATGGCACGAACCATACTGTCTGGAGACTGGTTCAAAAGTAGATCTACCGAAAGTGGGAAATTTCCCGACCCGGACCCAGAGAGGATGGTAAATAATTGAGAAGGTGTCGCACCCGTATTTGAAAAAGTGAGAATGGGATCTAATCCCTGCTCAATCATGCGCCTTCCAGCCGTTAAGATTCTATAAATATGAGAATTTTCATCGGACAGTCTCGACGATACCTCTGCCAAGGATTTTAACGTCTGTTTTTTTACCTTTTCTTTTAAGGGAAGAGCAAAATACCTAGTAGATTTACGAATACGGTCTATTGGGGTGGATTCAGGGGTTTTTTTTTTCCTTTGAAGGACAGGGTGGCTCCGAGAATTCCCAACCCCACATAACCCAATAAAGATCCCCACCAAGGCAATGCTTCTTGAACCGTAAAAAATTGACTCAGCCCCAGGGGCAGTGCCGCCATCATGGAATGATTTCCACCGGTCGAATCGAAACCCTTAGAGCCTTCGCCCAAAGGGGCTTGAGGCGAATCCGGAGGGCCTTGTTCCTTAAATTCTTGGATGGCCGCATCCCAACCTGGCGCAATTCTATCCAGGGTGGCCGCCGTCAAGTGGCTCACATGAAAATCCGCCAATAAAGGCCGAAAGATCTCCTGAACTTGCTCATCTTGTAATTTAGGATACAACAGCTCGGCCAATTGAAGTCGGTATTTTGCAGGGGTTTTCCCATTCATCAAGGCCTGCATGAGAAAATCTTCCGTTGCCTTGACAAGGTCTTGGCTTATCACTTGCGCATTAGAGCGATGGGGATTGGCTTTCCATTGCGAGAAGATTCCTAAAAGTTTTTCTAACGGGGTTTCCGGGGCCTCTAGTAGGGCCAAAAGTGCCGACCGACGAATTGTGGCATCGCTTAAGGGATCCAAGAATTGGTCCAACAGCGTCTTGACGCCGGCCAATTGGTATTCCACCACGCCGTATTCTTTCCCTACCTCAATTAATGATTTTGCCGTTTTGAAACGTTCCTCAGGATTTTGCTCTATTATGAGACTTTCAGATTTTTCCCAAGGAGCCTCTCTTCCCCCCATGAGTCCCCAAACCTGCTCACCCATCGCTCGACTCGAAGCATGGGGATTGGGACCCAAAATTTTTGCAATTTCAGAAAAATCGCCTTCCTCCTC
>JAJFLL010000014.1 GCA_021772695.1 Deltaproteobacteria bacterium | reverse complement strand
CTTTAAGTTTGAATTCAGTTTGCTTAAGGGTCTGAACCACCCCAATGTCATTCGCATCTTCGATTTTGGCTTGGATGAAACCCTCAAACGCTTTTATTTTACTCAAGAACTCGTAGAAGGCGCATCCATCAAGGAGGCCATAGACTCCAAGGATTTAACCGGCATTCAAAAATTATTTATTCAAGCCCTGCAAGGTCTTGCCTACCTACACAGTTATGACGTGATTCACGGAGATCTCAAGCCTGACAATTTATTGGTCACCAAGAATACGAAGATACCGGCCCAACTTAAGATTATTGATTTTGGCATCTCCCATCCCAGCTTCGTCAAGGTGGCCGGCACACCTTCGTATATGGCCCCAGAAAAAATCCTGAAGGAATCCATCGACGGAAGAAGCGATATTTATTCATTGGCCGTAGTATTCTACACACTACTTACCGGTGAAAACCCCTTCCTACGAAAAAATGTACCCGATACCCTAAAGGCCCATCTAAACTTTGTCGCTCCGGCGGCCACTTCTAAACGCCCCCGACTCGATCCCATTTGGAGCGAATTGCTTGCCTGGATGCTGAAAAAAAATCCCCGCTACCGAATTTCCTCCGCCGAAGCCTGCTTGAAATTCCTCGAGACCAAGGGAGAAGTGGATTTAGAAATAAGCCGACCCCGGCTCATTCCGGAAAACTGGATCGGTCGTCCCGAGATTTTGAAAATTGCGGGCGATTTTTTGGCTTCTCTGAAAAAAAATCCCCAAGTGCAAAAGTCCTTATTGATCGTCGGTGAGTCCGGCTTGGGCAAAGAAAACCTGATGATGGAGCTAAAGTTTGATGCGGAGCTAAAAGAAGTTGAGGTGCTGACCTTAGGCGAATCGCCGAGTCGTAGCCCCGCCGTCGTCTTTATCAAAGAAGAGGAATTAGATTCACTTCCCGGACCTAGCGTCTGGAACAAATTAAAAAAGTCCGCCTCACTCATTATTTCAGTTTCACCGGATCTGCAGAAAAAGGCATTGGCCCAGCTTAAAACAGAGCCTGATTTGGTTTTATCCTTGCGCCCTCTCAACGAAGCAGAAACCGAGACGTACCTCCGAGAGGTGACCCGCAACGAAAACATACCCAAGCCCTTTTTAAACTCTCTTTTTCGCCTCAGCGGAGGGGTGCCCTATCTGCTCAAGGAGGCCCTTCGACATTTGCTCAAAGATCCACAGATGGTGGACTCCTCAGGCAAATGGCACCTGGCCGTATTTCACGAGGTCGAACCCACTCTAGAACAATTAGGACTTTCTGAAGATGCCTTAGCCCTAGCTCTTGCAGGATCGCGCATCGAGGACCCAGTGGAACGATGGGAGTTAGGGCTAAAGCGCGCAGCCGCGGCGGCTAGCCAAAATAAAAATGACGCTTCACTAAAAGATTTACAGCGACTCGAACAAGAAATTAAAACCGTTTTTTCCGGGGAATCTCGTTTGTATCGCAAAGCCCAACTCATGGAGAAAAGGGGATGGATCTACACCCGTCAATCCCGCTACTCGGAAGCCCGGGAGACCTTCGCCTCAGCCCTTTCACTACTGGCAGAGAGCGGAGTGAATGACAGAGTACTACCCATTCGGCTGAAAAATTTTCTAGCCTACCTGGACCTACAGGCCGGAAACATTGACGAAGCGATTGGTTCCTTTAAAACTAATTCGCAAGCAGCATTAGAACTACCCGAAGAAGAACAAAATCAAATTACCAACAACGAATTGGGCAGTGCCTATTTAGCGGCAGGGAATTTTAAGGAAGCCATCGGGCGCCTAGAAGATGATTTAGATTTTTTCTCCCACCTTCCCGAACCTTTTCTTGAGATGAAAGCCAATTATAATTTAGCCGAAGTTTATTGCCGGGAAGGCCAATACACCCAAGCCCATCAGGCCTATGAACGGGTAGCAGAAATTGCCCGAAAGGAGCGGCAATGGGATTTTTTGGTGCGGGCCTACAATGGTTTGGGAAATACCGACACCTTACAAGAAAATCGCATTGAGGCCCTCGACTATTATCAACGCTCCCTGGGATTAGCGGAATATCTCAAAGACTATCTAAGCGCCGCAACGGTGGCTCAAAACCGTGGTGTTATCCTTAGCGAATTGGAACGATTGGAAGAGGCGCTCTATGATTTGGAGATTTCCAAACGCCTACTCGGAAAACTACCGCCCACCTCCCACAGTCGGTATCTGATGGCTCGGGCAACGCTGGAATTGGGCGAAGTATATTTAAAGAAGAAGGACTTTCAGCGGGCGCGAAGCTTTTTTAATGAAGCCTTAAATCGCTCTGAAGAAGATGTGAATTTAAAAACCTTTCGCTTTTATCCCCTATCTTCACTGGCGAAATTGGCCCTAGATACCAAGGAATTTGAAACTTTTCGTGAGCTTTATCCCAAATTGGTTCACCTAGCCAATTCAGAAGAAGAAAAGAAGATTCTTGCTGATTTGATGAGTCAGGCGCCCTCCGATCCCAGACAGGGCGTGCAAAATCCGGATTCCATTGAAGCAGAAGAAGAGTCTCCAGAATCTTCTATTTCACAATGGGCACTCAAAGGACCTGCCCTTCCCCCAGAAGCCTTGTATTCTATTTTAAAAATTAATCGTGCCTTAATCACTGAATATGACCCGGAGACTTTATTTGAAAAAATTCTAGAATACGCCACTGAGCTAAGCGGTGCCGAAAGCGCCCTGCTCTTAGAGGTTTCCGAAGAAAACAATCTTTCAGTGCGGACCGCCTATAACACACCCATGGATGAAGGAGAAAAGGAGATCAGCCAGCAGGTGGCGCGAAAGGTATTACAAACCGGAAAGTCAGTGGCAACCCACGATGCCTTAGGCGATGAAAATTTTAATCAGTTCCAATCGGTAGTCGCATTAAAATTGAGGAGTATCGCCTGCATTCCCATTCGACTGCACCAAAAGGTCATTGGCCTTCTATATTTAACTCATCGAAATAAAACTCAGGTATTTTCCCAGAAAATTCTACATTTATTAGAGGCCTTTGGTGACCAGGCCGGTTTGGCATTACAAAACGCTCGTCAGGTTTTTCAATTACAAAAACTAAATGAACAATTACAAAATCAATTACAAGACGCAGAAAACTTTATCGACCAGCTTAAAATTGACCTTCGGTCCAGGGTAAAGAATCCCTACCCGAAGATCCTAGGAAAAAGCAGACCTATCGTTGAAATTCTACAAACGCTCGATCGAATCAGTGACACCCAATTGACCGTATTGGTATTAGGAGAAACCGGTAGCGGTAAAGAACTTGTAGCCCGTTCCATTCATGACAATTCGCGACGGCGCAAAGGTCCCTTTCTTGCCGTCAATTGCGGGGCTATTCCAGAGAATTTGGTAGAAAGCGAACTGTTCGGGTACGTCGCAGGAGCCTTTACCGGCGCCAACCGTGACAAAAAGGGTTTATTGGAAGAAGCTGATGGAGGCACACTTTTTTTAGACGAAGTCGCCGAGCTTCCCCTCAATATGCAGGTTAAATTGTTGCGAACCCTGCAGGAGCGAGAGGTGGTACGGTTAGGTTCGACTCAGGCTATACCTCTCGATATTCGGGTCATTGCCGCCACCCACCGCGATCTTGAATCTTGGGTGGTACAAGAGAAATTTCGGGAGGACCTTTACTATCGACTGGCACAAATGGTTTTAACCTTACCTCCCTTGCGTGACCGTCTTGAAGATTTGCCTTTGTTAGTAGATTTTTTTCTCAAACAGACCAGCGAAGAGTTGGAATTAAAAAAACCGCCGCGTATCTCTAGAGATTTGCTAAATCTCATGATGGCTTACCCTTGGCCGGGTAATGTTCGTGAATTAGAAAATGTCATTCGCACCGCCTGTGCCTTTGCCGAACGGGGCGTGATCCATTTGGGTCATTTGCCGACCTTTTTACGAAAGAAACTCGAGAATCCCCCAAAAACTTCCAGCGCACCCGAGTCGGCTGTACAATCCAGCCAGGTGATTCCCACACCTTCCTCCGAAGAAACCATTCCGTATATCGACCACTGGGATTGGCCCCGCTACGAAGAGGCCCTTTATGCCAAGACCTTTCTCAAATACGACCAAAATTGCGAACGGGTGGCCCAGGCCTTAGGCGTCGGTATTGCTACCGTCTACGTTAAGTTGAGAAAATACGGATTGAAAAAGAAATTGGCTCGTTGGGAAGAAACCCAAATGGAATTCCCCGAACCACTAAGCGTTTCAGATTTCAAAGATTATCTCATCAATAAAATATACGAAAAGACCGGTGGTTCGCCTTATGCCGTTGCCAAACAACTTGGCATCAATGTTGGTACCGTTTATCGTCACTTAAAATAAATCTATTGCCCTGGAGGAAAACATGAAATTTCGATTAAAACTATGTCATGGTTTCTTAATGATCGTTTTGGCGGTGGGTCTTGCATGTACCAAAGCACCTCTCGAGGGACCAAGCGATGAGGGCAGCCAACAAAATGAGGTTCACAGTGAACCAGCCGTAGAAGGCCAGGGCTTGAGCCCCGACGATGCGGGTATGAAGGGAAAATTTCAGGAAGCCGATACCGAAGCTCCCGAAGAAGAATAAGTTAACTTTTCCACATGGATTTAAATCCCATCGAAACTTGTTACCGCCGGCTGAAGGCGGCTGGCCGAGAACCCATCAAGCTGACGGTGGGAAACCCTTCACTGCAAGGCATCCATTTTCCCGCAGAACTTCTAATCAAAGCCTATAGCCGCTCTGCCTTAAACACACCCTATGACCCCGATCCCAAGGGTATGCTCAGCGCAAGGGAAGCCATTGTGGACTTATATCAACTGCAAGGGCTCTCACTATCCCCCCAGCAGATCCTTTTGACCTCAGGAACGAGCGAGGCTTTCTTTTACCTGTTCTCCCTCCTTGGCCAAGTGGGAGATAACTTCCTGGTACCTTACCCATCCTACCCCCTCTTCGAACACATAGCCCAATACGCGCGGGTCCGATTAAAACCCTACCACCTGCGGGAATCCTTGGGCTGGTCCTGGAACTTAGACGAAATGGCCGCACAAGTTGATGAGAATACCCGCGGCATAGTGGTGATTTCACCGCACAATCCCACCGGTAAGGTTTGGAGCCGCGACGAGTGGCGGCAATTGGCCGAATTTGGTGCCGCTCACGATCTGCCCATCATCTCTGACGAAGTCTTTGCGGATTTCTGTTTCGATCCCACCCGTTTCGCCCGGGGCATGACTCATTCGGAAACCATCTGCTTCACACTAAATGGCATCTCGAAGTCCCTAGCCCTACCGGGACACAAATTGGGTTGGATCATCGTCACGGGCCCTGAGGCCAAGCAGGAAAAATATTTAAACCAATTGGAATTGATGGCCGACACCTTCCTCACCTGCAATCAGCCGGTGCAATTGGCGTTGCCAACCTTACTTGCAGAAAGCCGTAGTTTTCGCCAAGAATACTACCATGAAGTGGTTCAACGCAGAGCAACAACCTTGAACCGGTTAAAAGAGATCCCGCAGCTTAATCTGGTACCTCCCCAAGGCGGTTTTTATCTGATGGCTGCCTATGACGATCCCCAAGGAAGAAGCGAAGACGAATGGGTGATCGCCTTAATGGAATCGGAGGGGATTTCAGTGTACCCGGGATACTTCTTTGATCACCCATCGGGAAATCATTTGGTGATGTCCTTTTTAACCGATCCCAAACAGATGCAACCGGCACTCGATTCCCTTGCGAAATTTTTAGGTTCCTAAAAAGAGACCGCCCCGGAGCACCCTAGGCGGTCTTCCCCTCTGGGTATGTCTCTATATTATCGCCTTCGCCTCAAAAAGGATCCCCCCACCAAACCAAAGCCCCAGAGCCATGGAGAAATATCCAAGACTCGGCCCATGCCTTGTAAGGAGCAACCGGAACCGGACACCTCAAATCCAGGCGCCGCTGGCACCACGGCTGATTCTTCACCACCCGTCGAAACCGGTTGTGCCGGCGGTTGTGGAATGGATTCCGGAGCTTCGGGAACACAGACCTCTAAGGCCTGATCTACACATGCTTGATCGAGTGGAGGATCGGTTTCGGTCGGAATCTCTTCATCTTCACGGCCACGTACTCCAGGACTGACCTTTGCAGGCCCTTGCTCAAACGATTCTTCGGATTTATCCCGGCGACATTGGGAATATTCTTGCCGGTAACAATCCGTCAATGCGGGAGGTAGGATCAACTGGCATTGATCATCACAAAAATTGGCGTAGGCCTCCGTTCGCGTCGCAGGATCGCATTGTTCACCGGCCTCAATGCGGCCATTGCCGCATTCCGGAACGACCTCCTCGGCAAGGGAGCCTTCCCCTTCTGGAACCGCAGCTTCTTCATAAGACCCTTTCCCGATGGGAATTTCTTCGATGGTGGTTTCTTGGGCTCCTGCAGCGACCGCCAAATTGCAGACCAACAACAGAAACAAGGATGTGGTTAAGAGACGAGTACGATATGACATGGGTGCCCCCTTGTGGCGTGGTTCCATTCTTGGAATTTTTGAGGAATAAAGAGAATAGAGACAGAAATACGGACGATGCCCCTCAAGACCCCAAAGGAACCGTCCCCCCCTAAAAGGACGCAGGCCGTCAGAGAAAGGCCTACATCAGTTTCATCGGGCCCGCGCGATGAGAAGTTTCTTACAGGTCCGATTTTTTAAAACTTTACAAAAGCAAAGCCTCAGGGCCATGATGAGCTCCCAAGGAGGAACCCAATGAAACGACTGAGTATTTTTGCCATCGCCCTATTCTCTTTTTTGCTTTTCTCCAAGCAGGCCATGTCATTACCCCCTCCTCCCCCTCTCAAAGATTTATGCGAGTCGGCAAACCTCATTGTCAAAGGTGAATACGTGGGCGGCATGGTCTCTGCGGTCAAAGATTGTGAATTCTGGGTCACCTTTCAGATCAAACCGGAAAAATTTTATAAGAAACCCAGCACCCTGGCCGATCCCAAGGTCATCGAGTTTAAAAAGCGTTATTACGAAGACACCAAGGCATGCTCAAAGATTCCGGGGCCCAACGGCATGCCGGGCGATTTCAAAGAAAAATTAGAAAAACCGACTCATGAGAAAAAACTGTTTTTCTTTAAGGCCGGCTCGGGCACAATGCATGATCTAGCCAATATTTTCTGGGGTATCGTGGATTGGAACACCGCCCAGTCTGAGTGGCACAAAGAATTTAAAGCAACACCGGCTTGCCAGCAGTCCTAAGCCGGTAGATCGGGAGAGGCATGACGGCTTCATACGATCTAGCCATCATTGGTGGTGGGGGCGCCGGTCAAATGGCCATTTTACGGGCCGCCCTCAATCAATTGAACAGCGTCGTTTTTTTAGGTGATGCCAAAGCCAAAAAACGCTCTCGGCATATCTGGGTCCACAATGTTGAAAACATTCCAGGCATGTTCGACCTGAAAAACCCCATCTCTCATACCGAAAAAGAGGTCTTGAACTTCATTGCTTCCCGCAATGAACTTTCCGATAAAGTTAAAACTGTAAAACAATCGGTGACCAAAATCCAAAAGATCGAAGCTGGATTTTCTCTCGAGGCGGCAGGTACTACTTACCAGGCCCGCTATGTGGTGTTATGCACCGGCACTATGGATGTGCAGCCTCATATTCAAGGCAGCATCGAACCAGTTTTTCCCTACGCCAATCGCGGAGATATACTTTACTGCATACGTTGTGACGGTCACAAAACCATCGGGAAGACCTGTGCTGTCATCGGTCATAGCACCAGTGCCGGCTGGGTCGCCCTCACCCTGAAGGAGCGCTACCAAAATCCAAAAATTTATGTCCTCAGCAATGGTCGGCCCTTTGAAGGTTCCATGGAAGTGCGGGAACTCCTCGATCTCTATAATATCGAAGTCTTTGAGGATCCTATTCTCGGCATTAACGGTGATCCAAAATCCCACATGGAAGGCTTTCAATTAGCGGAACAATCCATCGCAGCAGAACGGGCTTTTGTGGTCCTAGGGTCCATCGTTCACAATGATTTGGCGCGGCAGCTGGGTGTGGAACTCGATGAACGGGAACATATTTTGACCAATGCCAAATGTGAATCCAATGTGCCCGGTTTTTATGCGGTAGGCGACTTAGTTTCCGGCAAGAAAAAACAAGTTTATACGGCCTGGGATATGGCCGTTGATGCCGTTGACGATATCGATGGCAAATTGCGTACCCAGCGGCGCAAGGAATTATTAGATAAAAAATAGTTAGACCGGCCCCAGGCTCAGGACTACAATCTATATGCAAAAATATTTAAATGGAGGGTTTGCGATGAAATTTAATCTTTGGTTCCTGTCGATCCTATTTCTGCTCTTGCTATGGTTTCCCCAATCGGCCATGAGCCAAGGTACTGACATCCGAACCGAATCCTCCGCTCCCAAACATGGCTGCAGCGTGGTGGATGTGCATTGTAAATGCACCAATCCCAACAAAGACTTTGTGGTAGAAAATCAAAAGCTGGGCCGCAGCAACCCAGGTGAACCCGGTGAATGCAAGCGAAGTAAAGAAATCGATGCCTCGGCCGCCCAAATGCCCATCGCCTACTGCCTGAAGGGCGAGTCCATCAAAGATTCCCGTCAAGGAACCTCAAAATGCACCGCTACCTGGACATGTAAAGAGGCCTGCGAGATTCCGACCGGGTTAAGGTAAAAGCCCCACATTGACATTATTAAAAAACCCGCAAGCCGTATTATGGCTGGCGGGTTTTTTTTAGGCTCCGGCTGCAGGATTCATTCGCTTCGCTCATGGCAACTGGCTTCTTTTTTACGCCCGCTCCGCGGGCTACTTTTTGGTCTGTTGTCGAACCGTCGGTTCTCATCCTGCCATT
>JAJFLL010000130.1 GCA_021772695.1 Deltaproteobacteria bacterium | reverse complement strand
AAAGTTGAGAGGTTGTCCTTCTTTCCAGCTGAACCCATCGCACGAAACGACCGACAAACCATTGATTTGTACCGCGATGTGTTCAAACGGGCCTTTGATCTGTGCTTCGCTGTGATCTTATTGCCTATCGTGCTTCCTCTCATGGCAATTCTCATGGTCTTGATCAAACTCGATTCGAAGGGCCCTGCCCTATACCGCAGCCTGAGAATCGGAAAAGACGGACAAAAATTTAACTGTCTAAAACTGAGATCCATGCATCTCAATGCCGAAGAACGGCTTGAGGTTCTGCTCAGAGAAAAGGAAGAGCTGCGTAAAGAATACGAGACATTCTGTAAGCTCAAAAAAGACCCTCGCGTGACTAGAATTGGTCGATTCTTACGGGCCACCAGTCTCGATGAGATTCCCCAAATATTTAATATTTTCTACGGCGAGATGTCTTTTGTGGGACCGAGGCCAGCCTTCGAAAAAGAGATTGAAAAATATTATGGCCCCAGCTCCCGGGAATATAAAAAGGTTCGCCCTGGTATCACCGGGCTTTGGCAGGTCAACGGCCGCAATAATACCTCCTTTGAAAATCGCGTGGTGCTAGACTGCAATTATTCCAAAAACATTAGCTTAACTCAGGATCTGTCCATAATTATTAAGACTATCCCTGCAGCGATATCGACAAAAGGCGCTTATTAATTTCTAACATTATGTCACCTCTTACGGCTGATTTTGCCGTCATCGGTGGAGGAGTCATTGGGCTTAATTTGGCACTTGAAGCCAAAAGAAGATACCCCTCTGCCAAAGTCATTTTACTCGAAAAAGAAAAGGATTGCGGGCTTCACGCCAGTTCTCGCAATAGCGGGGTGCTGCACGCGGGTTTCTATTACACGGCCGACAGTCTAAAAGCGCAATTTTGCCGAGACGGAAATCGATTACTAAGGGAATATTGCGCTGAAAAAAAAATCCCGGTCAATGCCTGTGGAAAATTGGTCGTTGCTAAAGATGAACAGGAATTAACAGGGCTAGAGGAATTATACCAACGAGGCCAAATCAATGGGGTTCCCCTTGAGAAGATTAGTGCCCAAGACGCTGAAAAAATTGAGCCCCGAGTGCGCACCTTTCAGAGAGCGCTTTTTTCACCTACAACCGCCTCGGTAAACCCAAAGCTTGTGATAGCCTCCCTTATTCAAGATGCTATTTCAGAGGGTGTCGACATTCGTACTGATTCACCCTACCTTGCTAGGACTTCAGATGGTATCAGGTCTAAAAAGCATAACTTTTCAATAGGTTACATTATCAATGCCGCAGGATTATATGCAGATAAGATTGCTTTAGATTACGGTTTTTCCAAAGAATATCGCATTCTTCCCTTTAAAGGGGTTTACCTTTATGGAGATCCTTCGATAGAGAAACTCCGTACCAATATTTACCCAGTACCCAACCTCAAAAATCCATTTCTTGGAGTACATTTTACACTGACCGATGAGGGAAAAGTAAAAATTGGTCCCACCGCCATTCCGGCATTTTGGCGGGAACACTATCAGGGATTCGAACGATTCAATTTACAAGAGTCTATTGAAATTTTAGGCCGGGAAGCACGTTTATTTTTCTTAAATCGTTTTGGATTTAGAAAATTGGCCTTGCAAGAGATGCAAAAATATTTTCGTAGCAAACTAATAGGATTAGCTGAAAGCATGGTTAAAAACTTAGACAAAAAGCATTATCGCATCTGGGGAAAGCCTGGAATCAGGGCACAATTGATCAATATTAAAACTGACAAACTTGAAATGGACTTTAAATTTGAAGGTGATGAAAATTCTTTTCACGTTCTGAATGCTGTTTCACCGGCTTTCACCTGTTCAATACCATTTAGCAAATATCTATTTGATAAGATCGAACATCTGATTGGCGACAACCCCAAAGGAGAAAAAGTTGGAAATTATTAGTAAGGAAATTCCAGAGGTCAAGATTCTTCAGGCAAAAAAACACGGGGACCATCGTGGGTTCTTTTCTGAAACCTACAATGTCAAAGCACTAGAAGCGGCCGGAATTAAATTAAAGTTTGTTCAAGACAACCATAGTCTCAGTGGAATTAAAGGAACATTAAGAGGGTTACATTTTCAAACGCCGCCATTTGCGCAAGATAAATTAGTTCGGGTCATCAAGGGCAGCATTTTAGATGTAGCCGTAGATTTGAGAAAAAACTCTCCCACCTATGGCAAACACGTTGCCGAAATTATCAGTGCAGAAAAATGGAATCAGATTTTAGTGCCCGTTGGATTTGCCCACGGGTTTGTCACGCTTGAATCCGACACCGAGGTCATTTATAAAGTTACCAATTTCTATTCTCCTGAAAATGACAAGGGGTTACTTTGGGAAGACCCTGCACTAAAAATCGATTGGCCCTTCAAAAGAGAAGAGATTATTTTATCAGAAAAAGATAAAACCCAACCCTTACTGGCAGATTTGCCAGTCTATTTTAATATTTGATTACGGATGATTTTATGGAAAATGTATTAGTAACAGGCGCTGGCGGGTACATTGGAACTACCTTAGTACCAATGTTATTAAAAGCCGGTTACGCTGTAAAAGCTGTAGACCGTTTTTTCTTTGGTCAAGATTTACTACCTAAGAGTGAGAATCTTCGAATTATCAAGGAAGACAGCCGCAAGATAACACCTGAGCTATTCAAAGGTGTGGATCATGTCATCGATTTAGTAGCCATTTCGAATGACCCTAGCGGTGAACTTTTTCAAAACGTCACCTGGGAAATTAATCGAGATTCTCGGATTCAGACAGCAAAATTCGCCAAAGATGCTGGGGTTAAAAGGTATGTGCTGCCCTCTTCCTGCAGCATATATGGATTTCAAAAAGAAGGTGTAATTGCCAATGAAGACAGCCCCACAAATCCGTTGACCACCTACGCCAAAGCAAATGAAAAGGCCGAACAAGGGGTTTTGCCTTTAGCAGATAAAGATTTTTGCGTTACCGTGCTTCGTCAAGCAACGGTTTACGGGTATTCACCCAGAATGCGTTTCGATTTAGCCATAAACGGTATGACTTATGGGGCCTGGGAAACAAATAAGCTTCCTCTAATGAGAGACGGAAAACAATGGCGCCCCATGGTGCATGTTCAAGATACTGCAAATGCACAAATGTTCATGCTGCAAGCTGATCGTGACAAAGTTAACGGTCAGATCTTTAACGTTGGTTCACCTGAAAACAATTACCA
>JAJFLL010000129.1 GCA_021772695.1 Deltaproteobacteria bacterium | reverse complement strand
TTCATCTAAAAACAATACACCATTATGGGCCAGACTCACTTCGCCAGGCCTGATTTGACTGCCACCACCAATGAGGCCGGCATCGGAAATGCTATGATGTGGGTTTCGAAACGGCCGTTGCTCTAATAGCCCCTGACCGGGAGTTAACAGTCCCACCGTGCTGTAGATTTGCGAGGTACTCAGGGCTTCGGCCTGGCTCAGGGGCGGCAATAATGCGGGCAGTCGACTGGCCAGCATGCTTTTGCCGGTGCCGGGGGGACCAATGAATAAAAGGTTGTGAAAACCGCAGGCAGCAATCTCTAATGCCCGTTTGGCTTGTTCTTGACTCACCACCTCAGAAATATCTGGTAGGGCAGGCAGGGTACTAGCCGGCATGGGAGGAAGATGTTTTAACCCAGGTAAATTGCCTCGGCCCGCGAGGTGTTCCACCACTTCGGGCAGCGTTGTGGCTCCGAGAATTTGCAGGCCATCGACGGCAGCTGCCTCGCGCATATTTTCCCAGGGAATAATGATTTTGGGGATGCCCATTTTCTTAGCCAAGATGGCAACCGAAAGTACCCCGCGAACGGGTCGCACTAGGCCCGTGAGAGAGAGTTCTCCCAGGATCAACACCCGCTCCAGGCCTTCGGGAGGAATGAATTCTGCAGCCGATAGTAAACCGATCGCTATGGGTAGGTCATAGGCCGTGCCCGATTTTTTGAGGTTGGCCGGGGCCAGATTTAGGGTGATGCGACGGAATTTAAAACTATAGCCACAATTGTGAACGGCGGAAATGACCCGGTCTTTACTCTCGCGCACCGCGGATTCTGCCAGGCCCACCGTGGACCAACGGGGTAACATGCCTTCGCTGATGTCTAATTCTACTTGTACGGGAACTGCGTCGATTCCTTGAAAACCTGCACTAAGCAATGCTGCGTGTGTCATGGGTCCAATATATGCAAGGTCAATGCCGTTTGGACTTGGATTGATAAGAAAACTTGAATAGGAACTAGAGGGGCATGAAAAGATATTGGAAATTCTTTATCATCACCTATGGGGTTTTCCTGATTCTATATTTGGGAATATTTTTTTTCTCAACCGCGACACTGATGTATTATGAAGATCATTATGCGGGGGAGGCGGAGTTCTTGAGTTGGCCTCATTTGAATCTAGAAACCAAATTAGCCGTTCTTGGGTTTGATTTCATTGGATTTCCATTGGGTCCTTGGGCATTTATCATCAACGCCCTGCTACCCAGCCTGGTGCTTTTCTTGGGCGTCATCCTATATAGAAAATTAACACCAGCAAAATAGGGAAGATCCCAATAGCCTGTTTTTGGCAGCGGCCATAGGTTATAGGAAAATTGGAATCCGAATTTAAAAATGGGGAATTAGGTGTCGAGTCCCCTGGCGGCTAAATAGCGCTCGGCGTCCAGGGCGGCCATACATCCCATTCCCGCAGCCGTAATTGCCTGTCGATAGACGTGATCCACGCAATCGCCTGCGGCAAAGACACCTGCTGCACTGGTTTGGGTACCTTTTTCAGTAAGAATATAACCATTCTCATCGGTCTTGATGGCGCCTTTAAAGGGCGCGCTGTTGGGAATGTGACCAATGGCCACAAAAACACCGTCTACAGCCAGGTCATGGGTTTCTTTGGTCTTGAGGTTCTGGATTTCAACTCCGGTAACCTCGCCCTTTTCGACGTCATTAATGACAGAAACGGCCGAATCATAGATCACTTCAATTTTTGGATTCTTCAGAGCGCGCTCCTGCATGATCTTACTGGCACGAAATTCTTGACGGCGGTGAACCAGGTAAACTTTTTTAGCAAATTTAGTAAGGAAGGTGGATTCTTCCATGGCCGAGTCGCCGCCACCCACTACTACTAGGTTGGCATCGCGAAAGAATGCGCCGTCACAGGTGGCACAGGTCGAAACTCCGCGTCCCATTAATTTTTTTTCAGCATCGAGTCCCAGCAGCCGAGGGGATGCGCCGGTGGCAATGACCACGGTGTGGGCTTTGATTTCTTGCTGGTTGCATTTAATGACCTTGATCTCAGAGGTAAAATCACACTCAGCCACTTGATCGAAGATGAATTGGGTGCCGAAACGCTCCGCTTGTTTTCGCATGCGTTCCATCAATTCGGGGCCCATCACACCTTCGGGAAAGCCTGGATAATTTTCCACATCGGTGGTGGTGGTCAATTGGCCGCCGGGAAGACTGCCATCGATAACAATAGGTTTAAGATTGGCGCGGGCGGCGTAGACTGCGGCCGTGAGGCCGGCTGCTCCGGAACCGACGATGACCACAGGATGCACATCACTCATGTTCACTCCTTCACATAGATTGAACATCAGGAAATAGCCCTCCCCTGAAGGCTTGTCAATCATTTGGCCTTAAACAACGGAGCATGGAGGCTATATGGTGTAGGATCAGGAATTTAGGGACCGTAGGGATCGACGGGGTTCCGGCGCCCGGGATCGTCTAGGGGTGGGCCCATGGGCATCATGGGTTTGGAAGCCGCCGCATTATAGATCAGACCGGTTACGAGACCACCCACGAGGCCACCGCCCACATCTAGAAGCCAAGCGTAGTCTTTGTCTACATTGAAGGCATAGGAAAGCCCATTGCCGGCCATAGCGCCAAGTCCGGCCCCAATGGCAATGGTGCTGCCGAATCTGGCGTTATAGGTGGTGGTGGGGTCTTCGGACCAAGGAACAAAATAACTGCCAACGGCGAGCCCTGTGCCCAGACCTTCGCCAAGGATAGTCCATTTTCTGAAATGCACATGGGGGTCGGCATCGGGATTAATAGGAATATGCCGTACACTCCTTTGGGAACGCAGGTAATCCACCAAGTCTTGCAGAATTTTATTATTGTTGCCGCCGAAAAGGGATTTCCCGAAACTGTCGGATCCGAAAAAACTGTCTACCTTGGTAAATTTTCCGCCCCAATAGCCGTCGATTTTTTCGCCCCGTTCTAATAATTGATCTACCAAGTACAGGGTGGCCCCCATGGCCTCGCTTTTTTGTTTTTCCTTGAGACCTCGAAACCATTCGCGAAGACCTTTGTCCATGCTCGCCATTTTGACGATATAGTAAGGTTTTCCATCTCTCTCTTTGACGTCGACACTGTTTAAAATAATTTTTAAGGCCTCTTTACGCCAAGGGTTGGTCCCATATTTCAGGCCCAATGAGATATTAAAGGCCATGATTGGCTTTTCTTTGGGTAGTAGCCGTTGGGTTTCTTTGGTGGCTTCTTTTCGGTATTCCGCTTCGGCCAAGCCCAACCTTCTCTTGAAATCCCCATCGATGTCTTGGGGCAATTGAATTTTCTTACCCACATCTTTGATGACTTCACTCATGAATCGGTAGTAATTTTTTTCTACCGTATAGGTGGAATCGATTTGACTCATGACCTCGTGATGAACCTGGGCGGTCTTGCGGATCCTTTTGTCAGAAAGGGCTTCGCTATACCCTTTGTCGGCCAATACGTATTCGGCCATCAAAAAATGAACCAATTGCCAAGTGCTGGCCTTGAAATTATCACTCAAGGTCTTGGATTGGGACATCAGGGGGTCCATGACCTGCCAAAAAACTTCCCGAACTTGAGAAACCCGCAATAAAAATTCCACACGCTTTCTGGCATTGGGGCTTAAATTAGTTTCCTTTTTGAGATCTTCAAAAATTTTCACCAACATATTGCCCATGGTGGGATCGGCGAAGGCGGCGATGGAATTTTTGATGGCGGTCTCCATCAAAAATTTTTCATTTTCGGTGGAGGGGGTGAGATTGCCAAAGGCCAAAAAATTGGCCGTACTGTTGAGAATGGCGAAGATACCACCTTTATCAATGACCTGAATGGTATCGGTAAAGCTAGAAGGGGATTCGGAATCGCCGTAGCGAGCCAGAAAATGACTTTGTACCTGAAGAAAATCCTTTAGGCCATTTTGGGGTACCTGAAATTTAGGATGAAACTTTTGGACCAGGCTTTGGTCCTTGGGATCGATCTTAAATTGGCCTTTATTGCGAATTAACTCGAAGGCGAAATCGGTGCTGCTGACGCTTTTGCCGGAAACATAGACCTTACAAGGATCATTTTCAGGCTCCTTGGGAGCGTCGGTACAGGCGGAGGTAGGTCCATTGATTTGGTAACGTAATTGAAGCGGGTCGGCCATAGGTATCCCATCCAAAATAAAAACACTAAGCGATATTATACACTTAGCTTGGTTGGGTCCCCTCGCCGTTCCCCCCGGACAAAGAGTTTGCCATTAAACTTGATTCGCTGATTTTTCGGAAATTTATCCCTAAGGTTGCTTACTTAAAAGGGAATGTCGTCTTCGACCTCGACAGGGGCAGCGGGCTGCATGTCGCCACTGCTAGCTGCTTTTCCTGCTGGTCGGCCGGAGCTCTCGCCGCGCCCACCGAGAAACTTTACCGTTTGGGCCACCACTTCGGTGGTGTACCGCTTTTGTCCCTCTTTATCTTCCCATTCTCTCGTCTGCAGCCGACCTTCCACATAAACGGTGCGGCCCTTACTTAGGTATTCACCGACCAATTCTGCG
>JAJFLL010000128.1 GCA_021772695.1 Deltaproteobacteria bacterium | reverse complement strand
CCGAAGACGAAGACGTCAAAAAAACCGGATTTTTTTCGAACCGTTTCGGTACCTTGGGAGGAATCGCCGATTAAGGTGTCGCCAAAATTTAAAATTTTGGGTTCAATTTCGATGTTGCCGAGGATGGTTGCCCCCACATTTTGAGCGGGGACGGCGATTAAAAAGATAAATAGAACGGTATAGAATAATACACGACGCAACATGGGAACACCTCAATTGAGCTTAAGGAGAATTTTTATTCGGCTTCAGCGGGGGCTTCTTCTGCCTTGGGAGCAGCGGCTTTGGGGGCTTGATCTTCAGCCTTTTTTTCCGCCTTTTCTACCTGTTGGGTAGTGGCCTTTTTTGGAGTTGCTTCGGTAGGTGCGTCTAAATTACCCGGCCCCCGATTCTCGATGGTGTCTTTGTCTTCTATGATGCCTTCCGCGTAGGAAGGGGCTATGTTGAACCCGGTAAATATTATGGATAGCGCCAGAATGGAAAATAATTTTTTCATAAATCCTCCTTTAGATGGTGGGTAAGATTCCATCTAATGGCTCGCTTGTAAAGCAAGTTCTAGCTAAGGAGCTTAGGGTCAGGGAAGGATAGAAAAAGTCTTTAAAAACGCATCGAGTGGCCCCGCTCCCCGAGAGCCCTCGGCTACTACTGCGTAAAAATACCTGCCCACCAAAATAAACTGGACCTTTCCTAGGTCGCCATTGGCTGCGGTAAAGACCAATTCCTTGGCCTTATGCCCGGAAACAGAGGTGTCACTGAAGCTAGTTTCAGTAGAGCCTGTTTTTTTCAAGAAATTTTTCTTCGCCTTGTCGTAGATGGTTTTTTTGCCACCAAAAAAGACAGCGATTTCCGGAAGAATGGAATATTCTACGGTATAGGTCCCCTTCTTTGTTTTGGCCTGATAGATGTTTTCGCCGATGGAACCCACGGCGGTTTTTTCAATGACCTGATGTTCCTTGGGTGGATGTGGAAAGGTCACTTGGAACTTACCTGCCTGAGAGACATAGGGCTTTTTAGCTTCGGCTCGGGGTAGGTCTGCGCCATAGACGAATACGCCCACGAAAATTAGCAATAGATAACGGTATCGATGGATCATGAGCCCTCCTAAAGAGATTCTTGGCCGAACCTTAAGGGTAACACGGCGGAAAGAATGGTCCCAAGAAAAGATTTTCCTCACCCCCCGGCCATATTTTCGTTACAATGCCTCGCCATGAAGACATCATTATTACTAAGTCTATTAATTTGGATGGGAATCTCCCTTCTACCCCAATTTTCATTGGCCCAAGAGGCCTCTGCCGTGCAAACGGCACCGCCGCCGCATTTGCACGGTAAGGCGTTGAAAGCCAAGGAAGAATCTATTCAGATCTTTGAAACGCCACCGGGGGTACCCTTTCAAAAACTGTCACCGCTTTGGGCATCCAGATCCAATATGGAATCCACCATGAAAGATCTGCGAAAGCAGGCGGCCAAATTGGGTGCCGACGGGGTGATCGACGTGCGGGTCAAAACCGAGAAACTTCGGTCTACCGACTATGATCCCGGTTGGTGGGGTGGCCCGGGCTGGGGTGGAGGCTTCGGCCCTTCTGGCGGCTATTGGGGCGGTATGAGTTATTGGGGTGGCTATGCCCAATCTAACACCTACACCCAACCGGTGGTGACGGGATGGGCGGTCAAATGGACGGGCCCGCAGCCAAAAAATGCCCAAGAACCGATGCCTCAAGAAAATTTAGAGGAGGCCGTGGAAGACGCTCCTAGCGCGCCACCTCAGGAGTAAGAGTTTATGTCGATGCAACCTACCCAATCTGCCCCCCGTGTCTCTCAAGTGGAATACCTGAAGGCCTTTCGTTTTCTCTTTGAAGATCCCAATTGGGCCATGAATTTATTGTTGGGTAGTGTGCTCATGTTGATTCCCATTGTTGGCCCCATCGTATTCATGGGTTGGCAGTTACGTATCATGCAGCATTTGGTGCGGGGACAAGCTCAGCCCATTCCCCGTTTTGATTTCAGTGATTTTGGTTTTTATTTGGGCAAGGGTGTCATTCCGTTTGTGGTGAGCCTGCTAGTGATGCTGCCCTTTATCATTATCTTATTTATTTTGGGTTTTGGATCGGCCATCGGCATCTCGGCCATGGCGGCTCAAGGTGTTCCCGGTGAATTTTTAGCCATCATGGGATTGATTGCTCTGGTATTGGTCTTCGCCTTGGGGTTTTTCCCCATGGTGACCTTGGGCATCGCCGCCTTGACCCGGGCTTATTTGACCGAAGAATTCGGACCGGCCATGGAGTTAGGGAAATTGTTTCAATATGCTTTAGCCGTCTGGAAAAGGGTCTTGATCGCCTATCTTATTTTCTTGCCCATCTCTTTTGTGCTGATGTTTGCGGGAATGATCGCGCTCTATGTTGGAATGTATCCTGCCATGGTGATCATGAATATTGCGTGGGTATATATCACCTGGCAAATCTATCAAATGTATCTGCAAGACGGCGGTGAGCCGATTCCTATGAAGGATCCTCTCGAACCCTTACCTTCCCAACAGCCTCCGGCAGCTCCTACGGGTGGGTCATCTGTTCCGGCCGCACCCACTCCTCAAACTCCTGCTTCGTCAAATACCCCAACTTAATGGCGGTCTCTTTTAGGGTACTGTCCTCGGCCAAGGCTATTTTGGCAATTTTTGCGGCCTTGTCGTAACCGATTTTTGGGGCCAGGGCCGTGACCAACATCAGGGATTGTTCTAAAAGTGCGGCGATGCGTTTTCGGTTGGGTTCGAGACCCTTCACACAGAATTCTGTAAAGTGCAGGCAGCTCTCAGCCAACAGATCTTTGGAGTGCAATAAATTAAAGATCATTACGGGCTTGAAAACATTGAGTTCGAAATTGCCCTGGGAACCGGCAAATCCAATGGCGGCATCATTACCAAGGACCTGGCATGCGATCATGGTCATGGCTTCACTTTGTGTTGGATTGACTTTGCCGGGCATGATGGAAGACCCCGGTTCGTTGGCGGGTAAAATCAATTCACCGATACCACAGCGTGGACCGGACCCCAACCATCGAATGTCATTGGCGATCTTCATTAAAGAAACCGCCAGGGTCTTTAAGGTTCCGCTGGTGTAAACGATGGCATCGTGAGCGGCGAGGGCCGCGAATTTATTGGGAGCGCTGACAAAGGGCAAACCGGTCAAGTCAGCAATCTTGGCCGCCACCCGATCAGCGAATTCGGGGTGGGAATTCAATCCAGTGCCTACGGCGGTACCGCCCAAGGCCAATTCATAAAGGAATGGTAGGGCGCTTTCGATGTGTTTTAGGTCGGCGTTCAATTGGGCCACGTAACCGGAAAATTCTTGTCCCAGGGTCAAGGGGACCGCATCTTGCAGGTGGGTGCGGCCAATTTTTACAATGTCGGAAAATTCCTCAGATTTTTTTTGCAGGGCGTCGCGAATTTTTTTTACCGCAGGAATCAACTTATGGGTCAACTCCTCGGCGGCGGCAATGTGCATGGCAGTGGGAAAAGTATCGTTGGAGGACTGGCTCATATTGACATCATCGTTGGGGTGAATGGGTTTTTTGGTGCCCATTTCACCGCCGGCGATTTCAATGGCACGGTTGGAAATAACTTCGTTCACATTCATGTTGGATTGGGTGCCCGAACCAGTTTGCCAAACTCTTAAGGGAAAATGCGCCTCGAGTTTTCCTGCGATAATTTCATCGGCTGCCTTTTCAATGAGTTTGGCTTTCTCACTGCTTAATTTACCCAAGGACTCATTGGTGAGGGCGGCGGCCTTTTTTAAAATTCCGAAGGATCGAATGACATCTTTCGGCATGAAGTCTTTGCCGATATCAAAATGGATTAAGGAACGGGCGGTTTGGGCCCCCCAGTATTTATCACTTGGGACTTCGATGGATCCAATACTGTCGGTTTCGCTTCGGGTTTTTGCACTCATAGGGACCTCTTCGCCTAAATATTTAGGGTCCCTCAATACCACCGAGTGATGAAAATGCAAGGAGGAGAATCGTAGGGATTTTAACGATCTTGTGAAGTATTCCCCAATACCAGAATGCCGGTGAGTGAACCGAATAGCACTAATCCGACCAGGCCTAAGCTTCCTTCTCCGGAATGGGATTGGGTGTAGGCATAGGAGGCCAAGGCAACAGAGGGTAGACATAAAATCGGTAGGGAAAATAGAATTCCTTTAATTTTTTGAATAACTTTCATAGGAGTTTCCCCTTTAATGTCTATGGCGGAGTGCATGCTCTTCTAGACTCGGGTAAATATGAGAAAGGTTAAGGCAACGGATCCTTTTTTTTTCCGAAAAGTATACCTGAGCCTCCGCCGCCTGCTCCGACGGGTAGAAAGAGCGGTATTTGTATAAATTACTGAAAAATAAGGAAATTTTCTTATGTCGCCCAAGGTGTTGCGTCGAACCAAAGCTGC
>JAJFLL010000127.1 GCA_021772695.1 Deltaproteobacteria bacterium | reverse complement strand
AAATTTCAAAACCCCAAAGGATTTTCCTACCTCGTGAATCTTTCCCAAGGGTTGTAATAGTTTTTTGAGCTGGGGCAGGGGAAGTTGGGTAACGAGGAGGTCTCGGTCTTTGTGTGGCCTGCCCAATAGAGAATCGCGGAGTGTGCCTCCAACCTCGAAGGCTTCTCCCCCCGCAGCATGAATTTTTTCGACGAATTCCATCATGGTGAATCTATTATTGGGTTAAATAGGTTTCAATTTTGGATCCACGGGTCAACAAATCGGTCACTCCGGTCATCAACTGCGCTTCTTTGGCCCGTGTCATTTGGTCAACCATATCGGTTGGAGCGGCTTCAGTGACTTTTTCTTCGATATTTTGAAGTTCAACGGCGATGACTTTATTGTTAACCGTAAAGGCTTGGGGACAAACTTTTTGGATACCTTGGGCCAATAGGCAGGCCACCATATTGCTGCCTTCGGCGGTACCAAAGGTGGCCGAGACATTTTTAAGGGGTTTTGGTCCCACTTCCTCCTCCGAAAGGCCGTTGTCTTTTAGTAATTTTTCTGTGGGCTGTTGCGTTTGACGGGCCTGAATCCAATCCTGGACTAGCTTTTTGGCCTCCTCCTGGGATTTAGTCTCCCCATCTGTCCCAAAAGGAACCGCTAACTGCAGAAATTTTAATTGAGTTTGACTGATCTTCTCTGCGGCCTTGACTTGATTTTGGCTTACCACGATGGCGTTTCCCAGAACCTGTCGAAATCGTTCTACTAAAAGGTCTTCACGCAGAGAATATTCAAAGTTTTCTCCATTTTGACGTTCAAAATAGGGCTTGAACTGTTTTAAGTAAAAGGTTTCGTCAAACCGACCATCCCTTTGAAAACTAGGATTATTTCTAATGGCATTAGCCAATTCCACATCGGTGACATGGAGCCCGAGTCGGGTGGCCTCTTGGGCAAATAGAGTTTCTTGAATCAATCTTTGCAAAACCTGGGACTGGATCACCTGTTGTAGCTCAGGTGTTTGATTGGCCACACCAAACTTCTGGTATACCTCGATCTGGTTGGCAACGGTCTGATTAAAGAGTCCCGAGGGGATGTTTTGACCATTCACCTTGGCGATGGGGGCTGTGCCTCCCTGAGGTGGCCCACCGCCGCCAGAAAATCCAAAATAAAGGGCAAAGATTAAGGCAATGCCACCCAAGAGAATTTTTGCAAACCAACCGGAGGCATTTTTTCGTAGTGTTTCGAGCATAATTTAATAGGATCACTTGATATTTTAGGTTTGGAACAACTTGATGGCAAGGGGCCACACTCCAGGTACTAGCAGCGCTTTAAATCCCCTAGGAAAAAAGTTCAAGAACTCCGTGATCTCGTTTGACTTACCCGTTGAGCGGGTGGTAACCAAAATAACGTTTTTACCCGCCTGGGAGAGAAGAAGAAGGACGTAAAAACCTAAAGATTTACTTTAGGTTTTCTCTTAAACCTGGAGCAGTACTTCCATGATCTTTGACCCGATCTTGGGCTTGTTTTCCGATGACCTCGCCATTGATTTAGGCACGGCCAATACCCTGGTCTTTGTCAAAGGCAAGGGGATCGTCTGTGCCGAGCCCTCCGTGGTGGCCGTGCATAAAGACTCCCGTGGCATACGCAAGGTGCTGGCCGTGGGCCGGGAAGCTAAGGAAATGCTGGGGCGTACCCCCGGAAATATCGAAGCCATTCGTCCCATGAAAGAAGGCGTCATTGCCGATTTTGAAATTACCGAGGCCATGCTGCGTTATTTTATCCGTAAGGTCCATAATCGGCGTACCTTGGTGCGGCCTCGAATCATCATTTGCGTGCCCTACGGTATCACAGAAGTCGAACGCCGGGCGGTTCGGGAGTCCGCAGAATGTGCTGGGGCCCGTGAGGTCTATTTGATCGATGAACCCATGGCGGCGGCCATTGGTGCCGGGTTACCCATTACCGAACCTTCCGGAAACATGATTGTCGATATCGGAGGGGGCACCACCGAGGTGGCGGTCATTTCGCTCGCGGGTATCGTTTATTCGAATTCCATTCGTGTAGCGGGAGACCGAATGGACGATGCCATCACCCAATACCTGAAAAGAAAATATAATTTATTGATCGGTGAACGCACGGCAGAGCAAATCAAGATTACCATTGGCAGTGCCTATCCCAACGGTGAGATCAAAACCATGGAGATTAAGGGGCGTGACTTGGTTGCCGGAGTTCCGCGAGTCATGGAAGTAAATTCTGAAGAAATACGTGAAGCCATTGCCGAACCAGTTTTCTCGATCGTCGAAGCCGTTAAAGTAGCCTTAGAACAAACGCCACCTGAATTGGCGGCCGATATTGTCGACAAGGGCATAGTTTTAGCGGGCGGTGGCGCACTTTTATCGCAAATTGATGTATTGCTTCGTGAAGAGACGGGGCTTCCTGTAACCATTGCAGAAGATCCACTCAGTTCGGTGGTTTACGGAACCGGTAAAGCACTTGACCAGCTTGATACCCTTAAAGGTATTTCGATCAGAGCAATTTGACGATTCCATGTTTTTATTTTCCAGGTCGAATATTTTTTAAAAACCTACTGATGGTTTCATTATAGAACGATAAGAAACCATAAAACGACACCGCTGTCAGTCTTAGGGTTGGGGGAAAAAGGTGCCTGGAATGCAATCTAATTTTTCCAAACGCGCTCGCAAGATTCTTTTAAGTATAGTCTTACTCTCTGCCTTATTTTATTTTTCTAATTCACTGCGTGGTGTGCTCAGGAGTGCCTTGGTTCCTTTGGTGGGAGCCACCCGTTCTGTGGCTTCGCAGATATCCGGTGTTTGGGACAAATACTTAAATTTGGTGGGAATAGCCGAAAAAAATCTAAAATTAGAAAATGAAGTTCAGGTTTTACAGGGCCAAGTTGCCCAATTGCGTGAATCTCTGTTCCAATTGGGCCAAGAAACCTTCCCCGTCACTGAGCCAGCTACCTTGGCGCGAATTTTGAGCCAAGATCCTTATACTATGGTTCGCTCGGTGATTATCGATCGTGGCACTCGTCACGGCGTACAAGTTGGAAACGTTGCCGTATATCAGGACCAATTAGTTGGAAGGGTCATACGTAGCGATGCCAGCTCAGCCCAGGTTTTATTGATTACCGACCCTCGGCTGCAGATTTCGGTTTTTGCGCAAAATAGTCGTGCCAAGGGTGTGCTCAGGGGCCAACAAAAAAATCTTTCTTTGAATAGGGACCTGTGGCTGACCCACGGTGAATATTTCGATAGAAGGCCGGAAATTATTCCGGGAGAACTGCTGATGACCTCTGGTCTCGATGGATTATTTCCCGCAGGGATTCCGGTGGGAAGGGTGCGTAAAGTTCTAGACGACCGTTCAGGACTTTTCCAAAGTGCCGAAGTGGAACCTTTGGTAGAACCCCATAAATTAGAAAAGGTGTGGATCAGATCCTATGGATCCTAATACCATGGCATTGCGAATCAGATTTTTCCTTTTGGCCCTCGGAGCCTTAACGCTAAGTTTAAGCTTCCCCGCTTGGCCAGTGTCCTGGCTGGTATTAACCCAAGCTGCCGCGTACCAGCGATTTTCCTTCCGCTCTTCTCTGCTGGTCTCGATTTTTTTGGGAGTTGTTTATGCGGGATTTTCCTCGGCTCCTATCTTTCTGTGGGTACTTCCCGGCCTCCTAGGCCTATCGCTATTTCACTATGGCAAACGTCATTTTACCTTTCATCCCATGGTAGAACACGTGGGGTTATGGATTTTGTTATGGGCAGCCGATGCCGGCATCATGGAAGTCGGGGGCTTTTGGTTGTGGGGACGGGGATTTTTTTCTTGGAGTTCCCTTAGTGTGTTGGTGGGTACACTGGTGACGGGAATGTTTTTGCTTCCGTTGTTGCAATGGGTGCTTCTCGAATTTTGGCGACGCTTGCCCAAACCCCGAAACAAAGTTCGTGAGGTCCAGTGGCTCAATCCTAGAGAAAAAGACCGGTGGCACCAGGGAGAACCCCGCAAGCCTTTCGGTTTTGAAAGGACCCTGTGATGGGCCTTTCTCCCACCCGGCTCAGTCTTTTTGCCGTTTTCGTGGGCCTTGTAGCTTTAATTTTTTTGGGCCGGGTGTTTCACCTGCAAGGCATTGAAGGCGATAAATACGAACGCTTTAGCCGTGGCAATGCCATTCGACAAATTCGTATTCCCGCGCCACGAGGTAAGGTGTTTGATCGACAAGGGCGAACGCTAATAGAAAATCAGCCGGAATTTGTGCTTACCGCCAACCTTTCTCAAATAACGGATCTGAATCGAGCTCTAAAAACTTTGAGTTTTTTACTCGATATTCCTGAGGATGAAATCAAAGACAAATTGGTTCGGCAGCGTAAACTACCAAAATTTACTCCGGTTGTGTTGGCATCCGGTATGGAGGTGGGTGAATTAGAACGCCTTCGAGGCCGTATGGTTCGCATCACTACAGAAAATTTCCCTGATCTATCTCTTGAAGGCTTGGCTCTCGAATTGCGCTACGAACGGGTTTATCCCTACGGAGAAACCTTGGGCCATTTGATGGGTTACGTACGCGAGGCCGGTCCCAAGGAATTGGCCCAATGGGAAAGTCGGGAGCCGGGTCGAGTCGGGTTAGGGACCAAGGTCGGTTTAAAGGGAATAGAAAAGGCCTTTGAATCTCAGCTGCGAGGGTGGGATGGATTCCATTATGCGGTCGTAGACTCACAGGGTAAAGAAGTGGATTTAGGAGAACTAGGGCTTAAAGGATGGTTGCAAGACGTGCCGGTTCAAGCAGGTGCTCCATTAACCTTAACTCTCGATGCAGAACTGACCCGAGTCGCCTATGATGCCTTTGGAGATCAGGTCGGGGCCCTAGTAGCTTTAAATCCACAAGATGGCGCCGTGCTGGCCTGGGTCAGCAAACCGTCCTTTCCTCCAAATATTTTATCTGGCCATGTTCCCAATGATGTTTGGGCTTCGCTTCGAGACCATCCCCAAAAAATATTATTAAACCGGCCGACTCAGGCAGCTTATCCCCCAGGATCGACCCATAAGATCGTCACCGCCTTGGCTGCCCTGGCGGAAGGAAAAATGGATTTTAAAGAAAAAATCAGTTGTCACGGTCATTATGCTGCGGGTGGAAGAAACTGGGGTTGTTGGAATCGATCGGGCCATGGGTCTTTGAATCTAGCCCAGGCCTTAAAATATTCCTGTGATGTATT
>JAJFLL010000126.1 GCA_021772695.1 Deltaproteobacteria bacterium | reverse complement strand
TATAGCGGGGAACTTATGGCAGTTAGTGTCGAAAGACGGAGAGGTTTTATAGGACGGTGCGTTTTATAAGATCGGCAAACGGGCCTTTCATTGGGAAAGCCCTGAAGGCAAGGTCCCCGAGTTGACCAATTTTGCTGGATTTAAAAAGTTCTCTGAGGGCTATCGCAAGGATAAAACCGAGCTGCTGTCGGTGGTGGAGGTGAGCTCCACAGAAAAAACTTGGGGTTTAGCCAGCGTGCAACCGGATCAACCCCATCAGGGTCATATTCCCCTAGTCACCGCTTGGGATCATCCCACTCAGGCCCAATTGGCCCGCCAATACGCTTCTGGTGTGGCCCCCGACGAACTGGTGATGGCCACCTATCAGGTCAAGGTCAAGGGGCGGCAGCGCTTCGAAGATATCATCCATCAAATGGAAGTGTATTTTGGCAACAAACTTGAAGCCGTTGAGACCCTCAGAGAGGGCGATCGTTTTTATTTTCTTAAAAATGCCGATGGCAAGGGCCGCATCAAAATAGAAGTCAGTGGGAGTGAGTTGCAGCTTATCGATGCCAAGGGAGCCCAATTGAAGTTGGATCGCTTTATGGCCGTCGAGGCCCCGGTGCTTAGGGAGTGGAGCGGCGAAAATTCACCGCGGGGAATCTACGCGCAAAAGGTGTTGGACCTATTTACTTCAAAGCGTTTTGGTAAGGTGTTGGCAAAGCTCGAAGCAGCCACGACTCCCGAAGCCAAGGCCCGGGCCCAAGAAGAGTTGACCCTGTTGGTCGCTCACTTGGACGACAGCTCTTTTCTGATTCCCCATCTCCAACTCTTGCACCAAGCGAGAGCTCTGCGGGACGATTCCCGGATCGGTCTGGTTTTGGGCATGGATGGTAGCTTGGAGCTTGGACGTATGATCCGTTCCCTGGAAGCTCAAGGCGACGCGGCACTTCATTCCAGAAATGCGATTTCCCTCGAATACCAACGCCTGCACAGCCAGTTGAAATCATGGGTCGCCGAGACGGAATTAATCATCGCCCATACGAAAGTTCCTCCCTCTGCCGCCGAATTGATTCGGGAACCGGAAATTAATGAAGTTCGGGGTGCCGGTAAAAATGAAGGCAAGGACTTGCGTTACTTTTCATCCACGGAAATTCAAGACCTACAATTGAGCCGGCTGGGGGTGAAAGACATTGAGGTGTTGTGGCAGGGTCCCGAGCACCCTCAATATTCCATGGTCTTAGTTTCCGCACTCAACCAATTGCTTCGCCACCCCCATGGGCAAGCCGCTGTGGATCAAGCGGTAGTGCGCATGGTGTCGGCCATTCGGCATACCAATCTGCAGGACAATACCTCCTTGTCGTGGTTGGAACCCCACTTGAACCATTACGGTCGTAACGCCCAAGGTCTTGGGTTGCTTCCAGCAAACTCCAGCCAAGTTGCCGCAGAGGTATTCCTGGCTACTGATGAAGCTAAATATCTCGGACTGCAATCCGGGCAGGCCTACGATCCCATTGAAATCGTTTCGGCCGTACGCGCCAAATCGCGCACCATGGACGTCATTGACGGGGTATGGCAGTTTATTCCGACGAAGGCGGGTTATAAAATATTGCAAGGTCTTTTGCAGGACCATGGGGTTTATCTACATCAACGCGATGGGGCCTTGGCAAACTATCTGCAGGGAATGATCAGCGATACCCGGCTCTTTTCTCCTAAATCCATCGAAACCAGCGGTGAAACCGGCGACGGTTCGGAATTTACTCGGCGGTCCGGTTCGGCAACCCAGGTTGAGGCCAATCCAGATTCTAAGTTTCAAATATTGGCCACCGATCGAGTGGTGGGGCAAGATTTGATGAGTTTTAATTCCGAGAATCCCACCCAGGTCGGTTCCATTAAGGGGATGACCACGGCCATGGAGAAAATTTTCGAACAGGGTGGTTCGGTAATTCCCTGGAACGATGGCAGTTTTCAAATGATCGAATTGCCCAGCGGCGCCCATACCATCATGACACAATTGGTAGATCGAGAAGTTTATACCGCTTACCAAAGCTGGCGAGAGCAAGTTGGCTTTCCTCGGCTCGAATTGCGCAAGGGACGACAAGCCTGGCTCGCATTACAAAAACAGACTCGAGACTTGGGGATTTCCATATCTTGGAGCGACCGCCACGGAAAAATCATCACCGATGCCGAGATGGTGGAATATAGCGGCATGTTTCCCTATATGAGTTCTTTATTGCAATTAATGCCTTCGGCACTGTTTCGCGATCCCAATTTTAAAGGGATTCGTCTGCATACCTCGAGAAAAGGCGCTGCCCAAGGCGGTGCCTTCGCCGATGGTTATATTTATGTCTATACGGGGGCGACCCAGGGAAGCCGTCGGCATTTTGCCGCCATGTTGATTCATGAAGTCGGCCATGTGATCGAGCAATATTATACTCAGGACACCCAGGGATCTATTGCGGTTCCCAATCATGTGAAAAGCCAAATGCGTGAGGCGCATGCTACCTTGGTGAAGACCGATGCCCTGCTCGGTCTGGATTGGTATGGTGGGGCCGCCAGTCGTAAGAATTACCAAGGTTCTTATCAAGAATTTCTCGCCGAAATGAACTTAATCTATTTAAGCGCCGGCCCTCAGTTGCGACGGCATATTCGCGCCTTGCCGGAAGGTTCAGCGGAGCGGTTTGCCTGGGAATTCATCTACTCTGAACTCAAGGAACGCATCTACGGAGGCAAGGAATATAGTTTTGCCGATGGGGCCATGGCCACCGATCATCCTTTGGTGGTGGCTTATGAGGAGCCTACCCTGAGGTTGGTTGTGGAACCGACCACGGGTGTTCAGTTAAACCCCTTCGTCTTTCTTTTATCACCTAATCAACCCAAGCTGCCGCGCCGCGGACAATTGGGGAATGGAGAACCGGGATCCAAATACGGCAGCCATTGGGGCGCAACCCATGAAGGCGTGGGTTATAAAGCGAAGAATGAAGACGGTCTGGTTCAAGGTGAGGATTGGGCTTTGGTCTTAGACGGCATGGGCGGCCATGGCGACGGAGATAAGGCCAGTCATGCGGCCGGGCTAGCTTTCTTCGAATTTATGAATGATCCCAAAAACGGTGGGGACCTCGTAGCCGCCATGCATTTTGCCCATAGCAAGGTTCCCGAAACCTCCAATGGCGCCACCGTGGCCGTGGCCCATCGAATCGTAGTGAGTCCTGACCAAACGGCCATTGCCGAAGTGGTTCACGTGGGAGACGCGAATCTAACATCATATACTCGAAACCGTTCCGGTCAATACGAACGCGGCTTTGAAACCCTAGATCAATCTTGGGTAGCGCTCTTGCGAGAGGCCGGACAGTTGGCCAATACCTTGGCCATGAGAATCCATCCGCGAGCTAACGAGGTGATGGGAGGCTTGGGCTTAAACCGAGCACCTGATCCTGTTCGCAATGAGATTCCCTTAGAGCCCGGTGCCGTTCTTATTTCTT
>JAJFLL010000125.1 GCA_021772695.1 Deltaproteobacteria bacterium | reverse complement strand
CTAGAGTCTCCCCGGCTAACAGCGGCGATGGATTTCTCTTTAAGGCAGCCTCCATGTGGTTCAAGGCTTCGGTCCAATTTTCCTCCTTGCTCAAAGCGGCGGCCTGTGCCCGGTGCACCAGGGTGATTTTGAGATTTAATTCGGCCAAATAGCTTTGCCGCTGGGCCTCAGGCAACTGCGGGGAATGGTTTTGGTATAAGGTTTCTAGGGATTGCAGCCCGGATAGGGCCTCGGGGAATCGACCTTCGATGAAGGCGATTTCGGCGTCGATTTTGGTAAGACCGATAGAGTTTCCTTGGTCCACAAAGATCTTACGAATTTTTTCATAAACTCTTTTGGTGCCGCCTATGTCTTGGCTCAGTTGAAAATTGAGCAAGGCCGTTTCGAAATGAGCTAGCTTGATGTCCGTTGTGGCTCCCTTGTCTCCGAGAGCTTCTTCGGTCTTGGCCTGGTGGATTATTCCTTGGGGGTTTGCTGCCTGCGGGTCCGGTGTCACAGGGGGTTCGGATAGGGTGATTTTTTGGGCCCAATCGGCGAGGTCGGTGTTTTTTAAATTTGAGGAAAAGGATTTGGCGTAGGGAGAGGTTGCGGTTTGACCGTCAACAAACCAAGGTACGGCCTTACCGGGATCTTCCAGTGGAACAAATGGATCAGTGTTTTTAATTTTAGGTGATGAGTGGCAATTGCCTTGGCAGTCTTGACCTATCTGGACATCGGCGCCCACACCCGTTTTAGTTCCAACTCCCGATGGTGTCATCGGTACCCCCAAAAAATTATGCAAGCGATTCCACCCCATTCCAAGAGTGAGCAACAATCATGCCAATACGGGTGAGGGGAAAATTATGTAACACTATGAATTAACATTATTAATTTTAAGAACCGGACTTAAGGAGGGTTCCCATGTGGACTCTGGGCCCCAGTGAGTCTTCTGATGAAACAGATTTGAGGGGCAAAGGCCTCAAGGGTATTTCAGCAAAATGTCGATTTTTACCCATCGCCAATCTGATTTGGCCCAGGTCAAGGAGCCAAGATATTTTCTCCATGGCCCATAGGATCGGGTCCCACAAACAAGTAAGCCAGCTCCTTTTCTTGACGACCCGTTTGAGGGTTCAGGGAATATTTGGAATAGACAATGCGTACCCTGATGGCCAAACCTTGTTCGGTGAGAAAATTTTGCATGGTTTGGGCCAGAGTTTTGATATCGGAATACAGGGCCTGCCGGTCCATGTAGATTTCTAAAACCTTTTTGCTGCCGGTGCCTTGGCTATGTAATTGGTAGAGACCATGGCCCATTTGTTCGCCGAAGGAGGGAGCTTGCTTAGCCTTGTCGCCGCGGAACCCTTGGCCGAGATCTCGCCTCAAGACATTGGCATCGACCCCTGTATTTAACCATTCACGCCATCGAAGCCCGGCCTTTTTGACTTCGATAAAATATTTTTGTTCTGATCCTCCCTTCGTTAAAGTTACCGAAAAGTCTGGGGTAGGGCCTTCCAATCGGCTACTAGTGGGGTTGGGTTGGATGACTACCTGGTATCCTTCCTTAGCCCAATAATGACCTTCGCTAATGAGTAAATCCAAGCTGGCGATTTCTGAAGAGCCACCTTCCTTGGGACTCAAAAAGACATCGAACAAAGTGCCTTGAATGTCCAGCTTGCCGGCCTCGGCCTGCTCATACCTTTTATTCATTTGCCTTAGGGCCTGAAAAATTTGTTCGCCTTCGTTTCTCAAATTTTCGACCTCTCCAAAGCGATTCACACTTCTCAAGAAAAAACTGGCGAGGTGAAAGGCGTTGCTTTGATAGTGGGAAGAATATTCCGAATCCCGTGCTAAATTTTCAAAGGTTGATTGCAATTCTCGTTGATACTTGGGATTTTGTTTCGCCCAGTGAATGATATTCGAAATGGCTTTGGACCAACCGTTACCATGGGCCCTGATTCCCTCATAAAATGGAGCATGTTCCTCGATCATATCTCTGGCATTTTTCTGTAAGGCATGACGGTAACCCGAAGCCGAAAAAATCTGTCCTTGATCCATCCAGGAACGAAGGGTGGACGGGGCCACATCGGGAAGGACTTCCATTAAATCTTGGACTGCGGCATTGGAAAGCAGGTCCCTGGTATACCCAATTCGAACGGGTAGTTTTTTTAGATAATTTTGCAGGACCTCTAGACGACTCATGCCGACACGGGCTTTTCCTTGGGCGAGTTTCACAAGAATAGGAGTGAGGAATTCCAATTTACCGGTGAGAATCTTGCCCTGCTGATGCCAAAGTAATTTGCCTGTGGTCCCTTTGGCATGCACCGCCAAAGTTTCTAGTTTAGAATTTTCTAAAGTGAGTTGTAGCAGTTTTTCCGCTGCTTCAACCTTCATCTGGTTTACGGTAATTTTTTTAAATCCTAGTTCGACGGCCGTTTCGAGTTGCTCGGCAGAGGGTAAATTTTGAAATTCCAAGGCCTCAAATCCAAGATCGCGCAGCACTTCCATCTCAAAGGCATTGGGTAGAATTTTTAGCGATACGGATTGGGGCGACTTTGCCTTGGCCTGCTGGGATTGGACGGGTAAGGTAAAAGAAGGCATGAGATTCGATCCCTGATAGACCTCGATATCTTTTCCCTGGTGAACGATCTTCCAACCCTGATTTCCCGTTAATTCAATTTCGATGCCGAAGCGCGTGGCTTCGGCCACCAGGGCGGCGAGGCTATCGGCCTTTAAATCCACAACGCTAGTGGGAATTTCTAAGCGTTTTAGGGCTGTGGGTATTCGCATTAAGCGGCCACCATTGCCATCGGGGGCATAAAAAATGTTACGTAGGTCGCGGCCGGGCACTTGATCCATCAAGAGGGTGCCAGCATCATAAATACCCGATTGGTGATTCTCATGGTACTCGATCAAGTCTGGATTTCGCTGGACCGTGGTCTGAACCGAACCCATGACCAAGGGTAAAATACCTTCAGTTCCTTCACCTAGTCCCCATGAGCTGTGAAGATTCTTCAGCAAGGGTAGAAATTCCGAACCCAGGAGAATGAGGCCCAGGGCCGCAAGGGGTTGGGGGTGGGATTGGATCCATTCCCAACCAGAATCTAAGAGATCGTGGGATTTTTCTAAATTTTTCGTGAAGGGGCCTAATTGGGAATGCAGGCCGTGCTTTCGCAAGTATTGCCGGGCCCGGTGAAATTCGCCCCGGGCGACATGACGACCCCACCGTTGCAGCGAGAAATTCGGGTGCTGCAATTGGGCCGCCATGAGTTGTTCGACGGCAGCACTTGCTGCTTTGCTTTCCATGGAGAATCCAAGGCGCGAAGTCCAAGCCTTGGCATGGAGCCGGGCCTCTCGCAGGGCCACCTCCTGATGAACCTTGCCTTGAAACCTAGAGACCTTCCCTAGGGTCATGGAATCGGCCACCTTGTGAAGTAAGGTAAATTTCCAATAAAATACCACGTCACTTAAGATGGAAAACTTGTCGCCACCCATGGGAGCCTCTTGCAAACCCATCCAATTTAATACCCTTGAGGTTCCCACCATACCGCCCATGCCAAAGAGGTGACTCAAACCACGAATCAGGGCTTGGCCTCCCCGACTTAAATGGATTCCATCTTTGGCCACCAGGCCCAAGCCATAGGCTAGGCGAGGGGCGAAGGTCTGGGACAGGCGACCGAATCCTTTCAGGCCTCCGATCATCAAAATAGTCGCACCATAACTTTTGGCCAAATGCTCAGCGGTGAATACTTGAGAGAGATCATTGAAGGCCGCGCTGTGGGCCGTATTCAGGGCCCAAAGGGTACTGCCTTCCGCCAAGACCTCCGCTCCGAAGGCCAAGGCGGTGGCACGATAACCGGTGATTCCAGCCGCCTCCAGGCGCGCCAAGGCGCCAAGGCGGGCCAGATTTCCCACACCGCCTGCGATCAATAGGGGAGCGATTTCCGCAACATCCTTGGGATTCAGATTGTGAAATAATTTTTGTGCCGAATAACTCCAGCTTCCCTCGTCCCGCAAGGCCGCCATGATTTCATCACGGCCTGCCATCGCACGAGCTTGGCGGCTGGAATCGCTGCCCAATCCACTGGTTAAGGTGTAGAGCGCTAAAGGTGTTTCGACAAATCCTTCCCGGGCATGGAGATCCCAGGCGATTTCTTGAAGATGCTTTAGTGCCGCTTCGCTTTCAGGATTTTCACTCAAGGCTACCAGGTGAGCGAGTTGGGGCCCCAATTCACCAGCAAAATATTTTAATTCGGGGGCGAGGTAGTAGTGGGCCAAGTGGGCTAGTTCGGTTTGGGGGCCGTTTTTTATTTGTTTCAGCGCCTCGTGTAAGGTGTCGGCTTCGCCGGATTGCAGCTTGGCCTTCAACGCCGTCGATAATTTTTCTTCATCTGCCCAATGTTGATAATGTTTGTCGTGGAGGGTTTCTTCAGCACCCGTGTAATATTGAATGGCACCAAATAAAATGCCCACCGCTCCTTGTGACTTATTCCATTCGGCCGCCTGGGCCTCGCGGTTAAAGGCCTCCCAGGTTTCTACCATGGCCATGTTGAGTAGGCGCGTTCGGTCCTGTTTTAGCCTCGAGAGAATATTTTGGGCCTCTGGCAGGTGGTCGACCTTTTCTAAACTAGTGACGGCCCATTCCATCTCACCGGCCGCCAAATGTTGAAACCCCTCGAACAGCGGCGCCAATCCTTGTACCTCAGAGTCCCCATCTTCCCCGGCAAATTCCGCGGCCAATTCAAAACTGCGCTCGGCCAAATACGATAATTCTTCGCGAACGTAGGCGGCATCTTCTGGTTCGTCCTGAGCCACAGCGGCCAATTCCAAGTATCCTTGTCCTAGCTGAAGGTAATTTTCTAAAACGATGGCCTTCTGCCGTGTGGGCAATTCGTGCCAATGGTGTTGAGCAGTGGCCAATTGATTTAATCGCTCGGCAATTTCCTCGGAACGATCGGCCAAATTTAGGGCCACGGCAGCCGCGGACCAGGGTTCGTGACCGACCTTCGGCTTGGTGTCCACCGTGTCAAATGCGTTTTCTTCCAGAGATTCCGGTTGGGTGAGTTCGGACCAAATTACCTGTGGATCCGAGGCAAAAATTTTGGCGGTAGGGTTCCACGCCGCCGGAACTTCGTGAAAGGGCAGGGTAGGGTTGGCGGCACCAAAAAAGGGTGAAGGGGCTGGCTCGGAATTAGACCCGCTGTCACCGGAGTCCTTTGACCAGAGAAGGTCCACCAAGGCCATGCTGATTTTGATTCCCGCTGCAATCACCCGTGCCTCCTTTGGGTTGGGTCCTACCCAAGTGATATTACAAAGACCGTGCCTGGAAGCCGTTTGCGTAAAATCAGACAACTATTTGATATTATTTAATTTTAATTGTAATATTTTTCTAATTTTTTGAAGGGTCTGACCTGGCTCGGTCCCATTTCACGTAATTTCAGAGGATATGGGGCCTATAGGCCTAGTTTGGAGGGCCCGGAGCCCTCATCGAGCAAAAACCTTGAAAGAATAGGGGTTTTGACCCTATGCCCCAGTCGATGCCTCCAGAATCTTTGCCCACCCCTGCCGGGGGACCCTTCTCGGAACGCTTCCAACGTTTGAAAGGCCCCTACCTGGATCCGGCCTTCACCCTGTGGCCGGTCCGAGATGTGAATTCCGGGGAAGAATTATTTCTACAGTATTTTCCCTTGCCCCCATCAGGCTGGCCCTCCGAACTCAGTTTGCAATGGGAAGCCCTCCAGGCCTGTCGCGATTCCCTCTGGCTGCGGCCTCAAGAAAAATTGGTCACAGGATCCTTCGGCGGTCTGCTCTACTGGGTGCCACCGGGCCGTCCCTTCAATGAAATCCGCGGTACCTTGCGAGATGAGGTTTACTTGCAGTGGCTGCAAGACGCCTTGCACGACCTGCATCAATTGCATCGGCGTGGCATATTGCACTTGGCCCAGAACCCAAGGACTTGGATCGTTTTTAAGTCGGACGAAAACGTGGGGCCCGAAACCATGGGCCTAAGCGACGTCAGTTTGCATTTAGAAATTCTACTGGGACAGGGCATGCAGTCCCAGACCGCCGTGGCCATCGCTCCGGAAATTTTAAGGGGAGGTCCCGTTGATGTCAGGGCCGATCTTTATAGTTTGGCGGCCTTGATATTATTCCAGCGTTCCGCCCACCTTTTTCATCAATTGAAAACCTTTCCCGATTGGATCAAGGCTCATTGGCAGGGTGAATTACATGGCATGGTTCCTGAACGCACCACCCCGCTCAACGAAATATTACGACAAATGTTACAGCCTAATCCTAATGATCGCCCGGAAAGTGTGGCGGCCTTAATCAAGACCCTTGATCCGCAGAACCCGTTAGCCCATATGACGACCCGAAAGTTTCAAGATTGGTCTGAGCAGCGGGTGCAATGGCGACAAGCCACATTAATATCCAATACACTTTATACGTTATTGGAATTAGGCGAGGCTTCATTGGCCGCCACCATGCTTGAAGCCTTAGGACCTTTTTGGCAAAAGGCTCATGAGCCGTATCGCCTATTTTTTCAGGGTCGTTTATTGCAGGCTCAAGGCGATCTCGATGGCGCACAACGCTGCCGGGATCAAGCGAGAGAGAAGAGTAATCAGGACCCCAAACTTCAGGCCCTTCTAGCATTGGAAGAAACCCAGTGCTCCACACATTCTATGGATTTGGCCCAATCCCTGATTCATTTACAGAAAGCTTGGGAAGCGGCCGCCCAAACTCCCGACTCTGCCCTACAGGTCAAGGTTTTATTGGAACGTGGAAGGATTCATAAAGCTTCCGGAGCAGACGTGGCCTCTCTTCAAGAACTCAAACAAGCCTTCGATTTATTGCCGCAGGTAGATCTCCCCACGGTGCGAGCGGCCGTTTTGGGAGAATTGGCCGACGGTCTCAATGCCTATGGGTTTTTCCGGCAAGCCCAACCCCTACTTGACCAGGCCCTGGAATTTACCGAACCCGATACGGAATTGCGGGCGCGCCGCCTGCTGCAGGGGGCATTAGGTGCCATGTTACGAAGCGAATGGCAACAGTCCCGGGAATACTTTCAGGAAGCGCGTCATTTGCTCAGCTCACAAAAAGACCTAGCTGGCTTGGTGTGGGCCATGGCCCATGAGGTTCGATTGTCGATTGCACGAGAAGATTGGGAGCAAGTACGCCGGGAACTCAAAGCCCTGCGAGTTAGAAACCGTGGACACTCCTTTCATGAGAACCTGCTTAACCTCCTGGAATGGCAATTGACTCAAGCCACGCAAAAAAGTTTGTCGGCCAACCCCGAGAAACTTTATGCCGGTCTGGAATCCTTGGTGCAAAGCTTACGAGAAGGAGGATCCTTTCAGGATTTAGCGTGGTCGCCGGCGCTGACGGCCCAATATTTAGAGACCTTTTTGCAGAGGCAGGGTCGTTTGGCCGAGGCCATCCAGCTCAAAGAAATCTACCAACAAGTTCAAGCCAAGGGGCGAGAGGTTTGTTTGCAATTGGGATTCTCTAAGGAAGCTCCCATTCATCAGGTGAGTGAATTAGTTACTGCATCGGGATTTCAGGAAAACAAGATCCAGCCCGAATCGCCGCCGAGCCCAAGTGATAGCAATGATGAGGCGGGTCTGCCGGTTGCTTTGTCGGAACCTTTACGTGGCCGACAGGCCCATTATTTAGAAGAACAGATTAGACATTTGGAAATGACGAAAAGGGAATTGCTCAAGGAAAATCTTCAACTCAACCAAGAGATCTTGGCATTGCGTGGGCAATTAGAAAATCTTTCTCGGCCGCAGCCGCCAAAAGAAAAAAGACCAAAGCCGGTGGTGAAGCCCAAACCAAAAGTTCAGCCATCTACTTTGCCGCCGCCTGCTATTTTATCGCCGAGCCCATCCTCTATTGCAGAAGAAAAACCCATTTCGCCGCCTGTGGTCAAAGATTCCTCAGAGGAGCGAGAGCAATTATTGGCCGCCCTAAAAAGGCATCAAGGGCATCGCTCCCGCGCTGCCAAGGAATTGGGAATCCATCGCCGGACTATTCTAGAGAAAATCAAACGTCACGGCCTTGAAGGGGTGGACTTTCTTCCCGATAAGGCAGCCATGGAACAGGCCATGACTCTGGCTCAGGGAAACCGTTCCAAGGCGGCAAAAAGCCTGGGTATGAGTCGCACTAGTTTTTACCGTCGTCTTAAAGATCTGGGCTTGGAATCCATCGAAAAAAAAGGTGGCCCAGAGTAATCTTAAAACATTTGCCGCCTGCATATTGGACACATCGGCGTTGTTCAAAGATATTGGGCAGGGCCGAAAATAAACAGGTCCACTTTTAGATACCGATTCCTTGAAAGGTTTTACTTTTTTCTGAAGGATATTGTTGTTAGCCCCTAGGGGCCCCCTGAAGTGATGAATTATTTGCTTTTACTGCTGATTCTTTTAGTTCTGTCGGTGCCCATCCCAACATGGGCACAGCAGCTGCTCACCTGGGAAGACTGTGTCCGGGAAGCTTCGCAAAACAACCCTGATTTCCAGGCCGTGGAGCAGGAAGTACGAAGGGGTCGTTTTGAAGTGAAGGCCAACCGCAGTGACTTCTTCCCTCAGTTGTCCTTGGAATCCAGCTACAACGCCGGCAACGTTTCTTCCTCCATCGGTACTCTGGGGGTAGAGTTCAATACCCGCCAGGAAATCGAGGCGGGAGTGGCTCTCCGGCAAAATATCTTCGAAGGCCTCAAGACTCGGGCCGGTTATCGCCGCAGCATGGCCCAATTGGGTGAATTGAAGGCGGGCTTGCTCAAAACTGTATCCCAGATCTCCTTTGAATTAAAATCAAGTTTTACCGAATTATTATATGCTCAAAAACGGTTGGTTTTAACAAAAGCCATTTTGAAGAGGCGTGAAGAAAATTATCAATTGGTGCAGTTGCGTTTCGAAGGCGGCATCGAAAACAAAGGTTCCCTATTGCGCAGTGAGGCTCAAGAAAAACAGGCACATTTCGATATTGCCGAGACCAACCGAGATTTAGAAAGTACCCAAACTCAATTGGCTCGCTTCCTAGGCAGGTCTAGTCCTTCTACCCAAAAGATCAATGTGCAGGGTGATTTTAGAGCACCAACCTTACTCACTCGTCCTGTTTTAGAGGATATTGCACGCCAAACTCCCGATTACCAGGAAAGGGCATCACGACTTAAAGTGACCAAGCAGGATGTGGAGTTGGCTAAGGGTGATTTGTATCCCAGCGTCGATGCAAGTGCTTCGGTATTTCGCTCTCGCATCGTCAATAGGAATGACACTACAAATTGGGCCGCCGGAGTGGTTTTATCTTATCCCTTGTTATTGGGTGGGAGGGATATTTACGAAGTGAAAAGCGCGAAGGCGGCAAATAAAAGGACAGAGGAAGAACTTCGTAGCCTAGAATTGCAAATTACCACTGAACTCAAGGAATCCTATGAGGCCTTAAAAAATTCCCTAGAAAGGGTTGGAGTTCAAGAAAGTTTTTTGAAAGCTGCTCGGGTCCGGTCGGAAATTGCCCGGGCACAGTACGCCAACGGGTTGACCACATTTTTCGACTGGGATGCCATCGAAAACGATTTGATTCAAACGGAACAAACCTATTTAGCAGTGCTTCGAGATGCCTTGTTGGCTCAAGCCCAGTGGGAGCGTGCTCAAGGTATGGGAGCTTGGTAAGACATGGGAAAATTTAAAATTCTACTACTAGTGATCGCCGCCGGCCTTTTGGCCTTCCTGACTTGGTATTTTCTTAAAGGCAACGATGATGGGCTCGATATTGAATCCGTCCAAGTTGTTCGGGGAGATATTGAAGTCACCGTGATTTCCAACGGAATTGTGCAACCCCAGAACCGCCTCGAAATAAAACCACCAATCGGAGGACGCCTGGAAACGATATTGGTGAAAGAGGGGGATGTGGTGCAGAAGGGGCAAATTTTGGCTTGGATGAGTTCCACCGAACGGGCGGCACTATTGGATGCCGCTCGTGCCAAGGGAAGTCAGGAATTGGCTCATTGGGAAACCCTCTTCAAGCCAACTCCGCTGATTGCACCGCTTTCGGGTATGTTGATTGTGCGCAACGTGGAACCCGGACAGGTGGTGACCTCTCAGGATCCTGTCTTGGTCATGTCGGACCATTTAATCATTAGGGTGCAGGTAGATGAAACTGACATCGCCCAAATTAAATTAGGCCAGCCTGCAGTTATTCGGCTTGAAGCCTATCCTGAAGAAGTTATTCCCGGTAAGGTGGATAAAGTATCGTTCGAATCCGTGGTGGTCAATAATGTAACCGTCTATGAGGTCGACGTCGCGCCGCAGACCGTTCCTGATTTCATGCGGGCGGGCATGAGCGCCGAGGTGAAGTTTCGTGTGGAATTTAAGGAAAATACCCTATTGATCCCCGCGACAGCCGTTCGGCGGGCCGAGAAGAAGCGTTTCGTGACCCTACCCGATTCCATCGATCCTAAAGTCTATTATGAAAAGGAAATTAATCTGGGTTTGCGCGACGGCAAATACGTGGAAGTGTTGACGGGTCTTATAGAAGGCGAGACCATACTCATTCCCAAGTATCGCCGATCCTCGGGAAGTTCCCTGCAGAGGGGAGGAAATCCTCTAAACCCCATGCCCCGCGGTAGAATCCGGCGCTAGGAAAATCATGATTGAAATCGTTCAATTAAGTAAAAACTATCGGATGGGGGAGTTCACTGTTTCGGCGCTACGCAAGGTATCACTCAGTATCGAAGAGGGAGATTTTGTTGCGGTCATGGGCCCGTCAGGATCGGGCAAATCTACCCTGCTGCATTTGATAGGATTATTAGACGAAGCCGACTCCGGCTCCTACCGATTAAATGGCTTAGAAACGACTCGCCTAACCGAAAAGAAATTGGCCGACCTTCGCGGCAAAGAAATTGGTTTTGTCTTTCAGCAATTTAATCTCTTGCCGCGTACTACCGCCGAAGAAAATGTCGCCTTACCTATGATTTACCGGGAACAGGCGGCCGATGATAAACGCTCTGGGCAATTATTGCAGGAGGTGGGACTAGGTGATCGGATGCACCATAAACCCAATGAGTTGTCGGGTGGGCAGCAGCAGCGCGTGGCCATCGCGCGGGCCTTGGTCAATCATCCCCATTTAATTCTCGCTGACGAACCCACGGGAAATTTGGATTCTCAAAGCGAATTAGAAATCCTAGAGATTCTTGATAAGTTGAATCGCGTAGGAATGACCGTAGTCATGGTGACCCATGAAAACGAAGTGGCTTCATGGGCCAAACGCATCATTAGAATGCGAGACGGCAATATCGAATCCGACGAGCGGGTTCGCCCCATTCACAGTGGGGCCCCCCCCGCGGACACCCTGCTGAAAAATAATTTTCATTCCGAACCACGCATGTTGGCGGGTATCAAGTACCGTGAGGTGGCCCAGCATTTTCGCCAGGCCTACCGCGCCTTGTGGGGAAACAAGATCCGTTCGGGACTCTCCCTGTTGGGCATCTTGATTGGGGTGACGGCCCTGATCGCCATGATGGCCTTGGGTCAAGGTGCGAAAGAATCCATAGAGTCCCGGCTTTCAGCCTTAGGCACCAACCTGCTTTTGCTTCGACCCGGTTCCTTACATCGCGGGGCCGTGGCCTTGGAAGCTGGCACGGTAACACGTTTGACCATGGCCGATGCTCGGGCGGTAGAATCAGAACTGGATTCGGTACGACGGGCGGCTGCGACGGTGGATGGTAGGGTTCAGGCGGTTTACGGAGGAAAAAATTGGAGTACCAGGGTTATGGGAACGACCTCTGATTATGCTCAATTAAAATCTTCCGAACCCTCCTACGGACGCAATTTTACAGAATCGGAAGACCGTCGCCGGGAGCGAGTGGCCCTGCTTGGGACCACCGTGGCTCGTGAATTGTTCGGCGAAAAGGATCCCGTGGGTGAAACCATTCGGCTGAATCAGGTTATCTTTCAGGTGATAGGGGTACTGCCCGAGGTGGGTTCCACCGGGTGGCGAGATGAGGATGACGTGGTTATGGTGCCTATTCAAACGGCCATGAGACGTTTGCTGGGCGTGGATTACGTAGATAACATCCACGTGGAGGTGAACAGTATTTTGGAAATGGCCCAGGCGGAACGGGAAGTATTAGAACTAATGTTGAGACGCCATCGCAAGGCCCCTGACGACACCACTTCGTTCCAAATTCGCAATATGGCCGACATACAAGAGGCTTTAACCGCCACTAGCAACGTGCTGTCCCGGTTGTTATTGGCCATCGCGGCCATTTCACTTTTGGTCGGAGGTATCGGCATCATGAACATCATGCTGGTCTCGGTAGCCGAACGTACTCGAGAGATAGGTCTGCGAAAAGCGGTAGGTGCCAAGGCCTCAGACATCCTTAGCCAATTTTTAATTGAGGCCTCGGTCGTCAGTCTTGTGGGCGGTTTTTTGGGTATTGCCCTGGGATGGGCTATCACTTTACTCATGTCCCAGTGGGGAGGGTGGCAGGCCACCGTTTCCACTCCCTCGGTTCTACTGGCAGTGTTATTTTCTGGTGGAGTGGGAATTCTTTTCGGTATGTGGCCAGCCCATCGAGCCTCTAAATTAAATCCTATTGATGCTCTGCGCTATGAATAATCTTAATTCTAAAGGGGCCATTATTTTTTGAGAGATCCTAGGCAAGTCTGTTGCCGGTTGGCGACTTATCCCTTTTCCCCCTAAGCCTGGGCATGAGCCGTACCAGTTTTTACCGTCGTCTCAAAGAGTTGGGCTTGGAATAGGTCGCAAAAAAAAGGCGGCCAATGGGCCGCCTAAACAATCTTTAAACATGAGAAATTAGCTTATTTAATCCGTCGACGCAGGGCGAAGATTCCGGCTACGGCCAAGGACAAGTAGGCCAGGCTGGAAGCACCGCTCACCGGCAGAGCCGATAATTGGCAACCACTGCCAAAGACGAAGATGG
>JAJFLL010000124.1 GCA_021772695.1 Deltaproteobacteria bacterium | reverse complement strand
GATTCCCATGGCCACCGACATTGCCTTTGCCGTGGGAATTCTCGCCCTATTGGGCAAACGCGTTCCGGTTTCGCTTAAAGTATTCCTTATGGCATTGGCCATCGTCGACGACATCGGTGCGGTTCTGGTCATCGCTTTATTTTACACGTCAAAAATCGTCTGGTTTGATCTTTATTTGGGAGCAGGATTTTTGGCGATATTAATTGCTGGCAATTGGGCGGGCATTCGCAGCCCCATATTTTATGGGATCATCGGTATTGGTGGTCTCTGGTTGGCTTTTTTGCTTTCGGGAGTCCATGCCACCGTAGCCGGGGTACTGGCCGCCTTCACCATTCCGGCCCGAACCCGCATCAATGCCCGGGAATTCTTGAGGAAGGGTCGAAATTATCTCAATGATTTTGAAACAGCCGATGAACCCAAGACCAACGTACTTTCTAATAAAAACCAATTGCGGGCCATCAATCACATGGCCGATGCCTGCGAACATGCCCAAACGCCGCTGCAACGCCTGGAACATGCCCTGTCTCCACTGGTTACCTTCTTTATCATGCCCTTATTTGCCTTAGCCAATGCCGGCGTAGCCTTTAACCAAGATATCGGTGGAGCCTTATTGAGCCCGGTTAGCCTTGGTATTATTTCCGGTCTGTTTTTAGGAAAACAGGTGGGCATATTCTCATTCGCTTGGTTGGTGGTAAAATTAAAATGGGCCGATATGCCGAAGCGAGTCTCCTGGCGACATATCTACGGTACGGCCATGTTAGGAGGTATCGGTTTTACCATGTCCTTATTTATTACCGACCTGGCCTTTAAAAGGCCTGAATTTAAAGACATGGCCAAGATTGGTATCTTTGCAGCCTCCCTACTTTCCGGGGTCATTGGGCTTTGGTTTCTCAAGGTCACTCTGGGAAAAGAAGACAAAGTTGCACAAGCCGGCGCCTAGGGAATTTTTTGATCAGGATTCTCACCCCAAAGTTTACTTTCTAAATCCTCTAAAGCTTGGGTTCGGTCCGTTGAAAACCTCAGGATCTTGAGACGCGGCGGCTGGGCAGGATTCTCCACACCAAGACCCCAAATCGGTAGCAGTCCTTCGGTGGTTGAAGAATATCTTAGGTCACCTACTTGCCGAACATCTCCCTCCACCGTGGTCAAAAAACCTTGAGTAAACCAAGCGAAGCGATTCAATCCCTTTCGCAATAAAGGTGTTCGGGTCCAAAAGGGATCGGGGTTTTGTTCCTCTACTACCGGAGAACTCCCGCCCTCCCAGATGGCTATTGGTCCCCATGGAGGTAGGCGCAAGGCGTCTACATAGAACTGCCCCTGATGCTCGTAAACGGAACGCCATACCAATAGATTCCCAAATGCCGGATTGACGTAGGAACGATGCACCTCATGGCCCCGAGTTTGAGCCACTACTTTTTGGATTTTATCAGCGCGGAAGTGTTGGACCCAGCCCAGCAATAAATAGAGACCTGCCAGGAACAGAGCCCACCTGGCGGGACCAGGTTTACTCTTTCGCCATGCCCAGAGCGACCCCAGCAGAAGTATTCCCGTAAAAATCGGATCGATGATTGATATAACGTTCCAGGCAATGCGAGCCTCACTAAAGGGCCAAAGCAGCAGGGTGCCGTAACTGGTCATGGCGTCTAAAATTCCATGGGTGGCCCACCCCACCGTTGCGGCCAAAAATAGCATAAAAAAAGAATACCGCCGCCGTACGGCGGGAAATAAATATAATAGCAGCGCCAATAAAAAGCCGCCGATGGGAATAAAGGCGAAGGAATGGGTAAAATGACGGTGGTACTCCCAAAACAACAAGGGATCTTGTTCGGAACGTATCAGAACATCAAGATCGGGGGCCATGGCACCCAATACTCCAACCCAAGTTGGGATTGGATGTCCTTCGCGGCGCGGTAGGCATTGCACCGCTACACCGCCTAATAATCCTTGTGTGATGGGATCCATGATTTACAGACCGATCAAAAGAATCTTGGCACTGGCCAAATTGGTCGCCAAGGGGATGTCATGAACGTCACATAGACGAAGCAACATGAAGATATCGGGTTCGTGCGGGTGAATACCCAAGGGATCCCGCAAAAAAATCACGGCGGCCAGCTTCTGTTCGGCAATCATGGCTCCGATTTGGGCATCGCCACCATTGGGACCGCTTTGCACTTTATGGACCTTAAAACCGGCTTTTTCTAAATAAGTGCCCGTAGTGCCGGTAGCTACTAAATCGAATTGCTGGAGTAGCTTCACGTTATCTTTAACGAATCCCACTAGATCGGCTTTCTTGCCATCGTGGGCGATCAAGGCCAGCGTTTTTGACTTGGGCGAAGTATCAGACATGCCTTAGTCTTAAACATTATTCGCCCATCAAGCAAAGGAAACTAAGTCATGAGTACATTTCAAGAGATTTTGGATTTTTGGTTCGGGACCGATGAGCAAAACCCCATGGCCAAAGCGGCCATGTGGTGGAAACCCGATGCGGCCTTAGATGAACAAATTAAGCAGCGTTTTGCATCGGAAATTCATGAAGCCATCCAAGGCAAACTGGATCCTTGGAAGGCCAGTCCCGAGGGGACCTTGGCCTGGATCATTTTACTGGATCAATTCTCGAGAAATATTTTTAGAAATTCCCACCAGGCCTTTTCGCAAGATCCCTTGGCATTGACGGCGACTCTAAAGGCCATTGAAAGAGGTGATGATCAAAAATTGGGCGCCATTCACCGTTGGTTTCTCTACATGCCCTTAATGCATTCGGAAGACCCAAATATCCATCGAAGATCCTTAGAGATATATACTCGCCTGGCCGAATCCGCACCGGACAATTTTAAGGAAGCCTTGAAATCCGCTTATGATTTTGCCGAGCGTCATGCCAAAATCATCTTTCGCTTCGGACGGTACCCACATCGCAATAAAATATTAGGACGAAAATCCACACCCGAAGAAGAAACGTTTTTATTGGAGCCAGGATCTTCTTTTTAAAAGGACGATGAATTATTCAGTAGAATCTTCTTGCTGCGAGTTTGGCAGAAATTCCTGCTGGAAGGTTCGCATTCGATTGGCTTCAAAGGCCTCTAGGTCAACCTTACGGGGAACCATCTGTAATTCGGTGCTTTCTTCTTCACGGATGATAACCCCTGGTTCTTCCCGTACCAAGATGACCGGCGGTTCTCGAATGATCTGCGGAGGATTGCGCATCAACTCATAGGCTTCGAGGCATGTTTCGGGGACTTCCTCAGGTTCATAGTCCTGCGGGTATTGCACGTATTTACTGCAGTCCCCCACCGGATCGGCTTCTACCAAAACGGCAGGTCGATCCGCCGGACCGGCTTGATTCGCCAACCCGACTCCATCGCCACCGACAGCGCCCTCCAAGGAACCGAAACCCGATCCCCCTTGGGTACAGGCCATCAGCCCGAGGATCCCGAAGATCCAAAAGCTTTGTCGCAATATTTTTTGTAATGATTTGCCGCAATTCATCGAAAGATTCCCCCTCAAGATTCTACATTAGGCCGTCGATGGAGACAATGCCAGAGCCAACTTAAAGATTTTCGCCCAAAAAACCTCAAAGGTTGCCTTGAACTTTCTATAGCTTTTCTCACAGGACGGGGTCCAGACCCCAGTACCTCCACGATATTGACTAGACTTTAGCCAATCTTTTCTATCAGCGAACCTTTCTTTCAAATTATCTCAATGAAATCAGCTCAGACATTTTTGGCATAAACCTTGAATAGAAAGCCAACATACCAATTTTTTTTAGGAGAATTATTATGGGAATTCCCACCCGCATGCTTTCCTCCACGCTGGCTGTCCACCCTATGCCACAACCCCAATTGACATCGGCCATTCCACCTCGAAGTCAGGAATTGACTGACCAACCGGAAGCACCTTGGCAGAATTTTCTAACCGACTTAAATCCTCATCTTGAGTTTGGAATCAAAAATATCCTACCCCTTTTGTTTTGGCCACTCGCCCTTACCGGTTGCAGTGGTAAGGATTCCCAGGGGGATAGTGGGATCCAACCTCCCGGTGATGCAGGGCCCAGCTGCGATCCTCAACTGAAGACCGAATTGGATCAAGATCAAGATGGGTTTCCTTCGGCGGTGGATTGTGATGATTGTAATCCCAACGTTTATCCACTTGAGGTAGGGGCAACCTTATATTTACAAGGAGATGCCACCATTTGCGCGGGCACCTACCCAGAGGCTCGCATCATCATTTTACAACAAGATGGAATCAATCTCGATGGAACGGAAGTCATGCTAGAACAAGCAATGACCAATGACGTTGCGGCCCTAGAATTAAACCTCTCGAATGAAATCAATATTAAGGGATTTTCTTTCATCACTAGAGGCATGGCCATTCTGATCAATGGCGGCTCGCAAAATCAGTTGGAAAATATCACCATCAACGGCCAGGACTGTGCGGATAACGTAGTCCTATTGGGCACAGCCTCCAATCGCTTGAGGAATATGGAAATAACCGGTGGCGGAGTTTTATTAAAGGTCTTACCTGGCAGCGACCCGGCTTCAGGGGGCCGCAATGAATTATCTCAAACTCAATTTCGCAAAAGTCCTAAGGATTGTAGTGTGACGGGTATATCAATGGCCAGCGGTGCCAATCGGATTTTTGATAGCACTTTACAGGGCGTCCCCCTCTACCTTCAGGGCTTTGGGCAAAATGAAATCCGCCAAAACACCATTCGAGATAATACCGACGGAGGTACCGGTATTGGCCTAGTTATATTCGCTTCAGGAAACCAAATTTTTCGAAATACGGTTATTGAAAATAACCTGGGCATATTCATCGGCCCCGAGGCCGAAAATAATTTTATTTCGGAAAACGACCTGCGCTTCAATCTCAATAACTGTATCGAATCGGCGGCGGCACCTGAA
>JAJFLL010000123.1 GCA_021772695.1 Deltaproteobacteria bacterium | reverse complement strand
GAAACCCATCGGCCCAAGGAGGGGCTTAAGGTATTGCAAGAAATTGAAACGGAATGGGTGGCGTTAACCAAAGAATCTTCAGCCTCTGAGCGAAATCACCATCAAGGGGCGCTTTCCCTTGCTCAGGCCTATTATGCGCTTGGAGATCAAAAACGTGCCATGGAAATCCTTAGAGAAACCTTTCAAGAGTTTACCCAAGATTTCTCAGTGTCAAATCGAAACAAGAAGGTACCTACTCCAAGGTTTCTACCCAATGCAGCTGCAATATCTATCATCATGAACTTAATGGCCAAGGATATATATCCGTATTTCCTTGGTAAACTCGACCCTGATACAAAATTAAGTCGCTGGTTGATTTTTGAGTTTCATCAAAGGAAAAAGGCAGAAATCCGTAAGATTCAAGGAACCCTACGGCAGAATTTGCAGGCCGGAATAGTGGCACTATTAGGTTCCGAAATACTTACTACGCAGGATCGTCAGCATTTTATTGTGGATAGTTTGGAGTACCCGAATCAGAACCGGCGCGAGGCCTTCCTTGAAGAATTGCTGAGAAACTTAAAACACCCCAGCCGTGCGGCTACTGCGGAAGCCTTGCTCGAATATTTGAATTTTCCCTTGGACCCCATGATACGCGAGGGGTTTTTGCAAAAGGAAAAGACGACTATCGAAGACAAGTTGTATTCCGCTGCTTTGCCGGCGGTACTTGGCATGGTGGCGACTTTCCCCGACTATAGCTGGCTTGGAGCCGTCGCGGCCAGTTTGACCATACTTGCCGTGTCTTTCGGTAAAAAGAAGACCAATCCATCAACCCTCGCAAAAGATCTCGCCAAAATCGAAAAGGAAAATTCAGCTGAATCTGAAATTCAGGGTAAAATGCTTAAGACCCTATTTGAGGATTTTGCGACCCAATGCCTGCTTTTGGGTGCAAAGAGAGAATTATTACCTTTTCAGCCCTGGATTAAATCTTGGGTTCCAAAATCTATTCGAGGGCGCATTCCATCCATTGCTGGGCACTTGACCCGACTTAAAATTCCTAAATCAAAAATACCCAGGAGCCATCCCGATTCTTTGGTAGGCCAACAATGGGATTTTTACCTTGGGATATTGGCCGCCCTCACTGTTCCACTTGAAATACCACCGGAATCTCTTGTTACAGAAACTATCTCAGAATATATTTTAAATATTCCGCCTATGGAATTTTGGATGCAAACACCCCGCATTTTTTATGAAAATGATGCTGTAACCTTCAAGCGTGTAGATGCTACCTGGACTGAAAAGGAGGTGGCGGAAGCCACAGATAAATTTGCGCGTCCCTTGGTTCTGTCTTCAGTGACACAAGATATCCATGGATATCAAAAAATACATCCTTGGTCTGCGGCGATGCATGATATTTTTCATGCTTTGCGGTTGAGTAAAGTCGGTAGGCGTCGAATAGAAATCATGAAAAGAATTTATGGGTTGCTTCAGGAATTCCGTGAAGATCCTGAGATGAAAAAAGCCATAGGTGAAGCCTCTGAAACTATATTAGACGGCAACTGGCAAGATCCGAAAGATTTCGAAATTCTTTGGGATTATTTAGAAAGAAATATTACTACCCTGGGATTTTTCGAAATCTTTTATCTACGCTTAAAGCCCTTACTCCAGGCCGATGACGTGGAAAAAAATATTCTGTCCGCATATCGTGAAATGCTATTGCCCGACTTAGATTCCGATAGGCCCGGTCACTTGCCGGAAAGTTTTATCAAGAAGGCCCTATATTTTCGAGTCATGGAACATTTAGATCATTTGGACCGAGCGGCCTCTCCCTTTGCTGATTCCTATCAGGAATTTATCGTGTCTGATTTTTTAAACTGGAGAAATAAGGGCACCAATGATTTTCTCAAGCTTTTAGCCGATCAAGCCAGTCATCCCGTACCTCCGGTTCGTGATTTTGCTACCAAGGGGTTGGAAGAAATTGATTTGTGGATGAGCTCAAATGCGCCCAAAGGATCCTGACAAATTTTTCTTGGGATACTTGTAATCTTCATTTAGTATGCCTCCAAAATCCCAAAAACCGGATCCACGTTAGTATTTTCTGGAGGAAAACATGAAATATTTCAAACAATTATTCTTATCAGTCGCCTTAGTTGCCTTCGTGTTCGTCGGGGCATGTAGCAGCAGCGGGTCCAACCCACCCAACCAGAGCGAGGTCAATCTCGAGTTTCAAGACTTGATCATTGATATTGAAAGCCTGAATGCATTTCTGGACTTTTTTGGCGCCACCGATTGTGCGAGCCTGATTGCCTTAATCAACTCCGTCGCCGGAACCATCGCTTGCGACGAAGAAGGCACCTCTACCATTGAGATAGACAACATCGTCTGTAACGACGGGCCTCCGCTGACCGTTAGCTTCAACATTAGCCAGAACGACAATAACTGTGAAGATTTTGATGGCTTCTCGAATGGGGTGATCAGCGGCACAGTGACCTTCGACGGCAATGAAGTGATTTTCAACCTGAGCAGTTCTGGGTTTACCGGAGAAAGCCTGACCTTTACCTTCAATGGCTTCCTCGTCACCATTAATTCCAGCAATGTCTCGACTTGTTCGGGCAGTGCCAATGTGAACGGAGAGGTCTGCACGGCCACTTCCGATTGCTCCGCTTGTACGCTGCAATAATTCCGTAATGTTTGGTTTAAGTCCTCCAGGGCGTTCGAGGCCCTGGAGGACTTGGGCCAATCCCTTCTAGCCCCCCACAACCTTTGGGTCTCGGTTCCGATAAAGGCCCAACTTCCTTAAATTCTTAGAATTTTACCGGTATTGGGAAGGCCTCCAGGCATCGCCATAGGGTGGTGCAGAGGTATAGTTCCCATGTCGGTAAATTTAACCCCATCCTCGGGAGAATATGCCCCTTTGCCTTTAGCCTTGCAGGGCTCCAAAGGCGACGATCCCGTCCGTTCGCAAAACCATGCCGAACTATGCGCCTTGTTGGGCCCCTTGGTATCGCCCTTAATGCAAAATTCAGACGGGGCCTTGGACCTTGCCAAGCTACCCGTGGCATCCTTCGCAGACTTTCGTTCCTTTCTCATCACCCAAGTTTGCGTGGACGGCATCGCATTCAACGAGGTGTGGCTCGATTCTTATCATGCGGTGTTGGCCGATGATCGCCATGAGCCCTTGTTGCGTTCCTTGTATGGGGCTGCTTTGTCTGCTTCTGGTTCGGATTTTGATTCGGAGGGTGGCGGCGTTGTTACCAGCGAAGCTTCTGCTCTTAAGTCGCTTGGCGTTGGGATTGCCTCGGTCGATATTTCTGAGTCGAGTCGTGAAGGCGGGACTTCGGTGGTAAGCGCTCGGGGCGGGCGGGGTCGATCCCCCTCGCGGGGCGAGAGGGATGCGACACCCGTATTGCCCCGAGGTCAGGGTGCCGAGCCAAAGGATTCGATTACTAAGGATCAGTTGCATGCCTTCACCGCCGATTTGATCAAAGTCTCAGGGGAACGCTTTGCCGGGAATCACTTGAGGACGAAGGAAGGTAGGGCGCGGCTTTCCAATATTCTGCTCGATACCAAGCATTA
>JAJFLL010000122.1 GCA_021772695.1 Deltaproteobacteria bacterium | reverse complement strand
GGCAAGCTCTAAGCCCATTTGACGACATTGTTGAAACACGGCCATGGTGGTGGGTACACCCTCGGCAACTTGACGCATGGATTCCAGTATTTTGGCTAAGGGTTCGCCGCCAGCGAGACGGCGACCCACCTGGTGATTTCGCGATAAGGGAGAGGAGCACGTCGCCATTAAATCGCCCATGCCCGCCAAACCACCAAAGGTAAAGACATCGGCTCCCACGGCTACTCCGTATTGAGCCATTTCCGCCAAGCCCCTAGTGATGATTAAAGACTTGGTATTGTCACCGAATCCCATGCCGGTGGCCGCACCGGCCATTAAAGCAATGATGTTTTTAAAGGCACCCCCCACCTCGGTTCCAATGACGTCTTTTCCTCCGTAAAGTCGAAAGGTGGACCCTTGAAAGAGGGATTGCATCTGTTCGACCACTTCATCGTAATGGGAAGCCACCAAGGCACCCGAGGGCTGACCGTCAATGACTTCAACCGATAAATTGGGACCGGAAATAACACCTATTTTTAGGGCGCAGGTTTCTTCGCGAAGAATTTCAGACATGCGCTTATAGGTTTTGGGCTCAATTCCCTTCGTCAGATGCACCAGAATTTGTTCGCCATTGATATGGTCACCAACCGCGTGTGCCACTTGTCGAAAACCCTTGGTGGGAATCGCCATCAAAATAACCGGCACCGAAGGTATGGCCGAAGCTAGATCGGTGGTTGCCAAAATATTTTTCGACAATTTTACCTTGGGATGAAATTGCACATTAGTATGGGATTGATTGATTTCCGCAACCTGATCGGAATCTCTCATCCATAATAGTACCTTTTTATTATTTTTACCCAAGGTGTGGGCGATGGCCGTACCAAAGCTACCGCCACCCACCATCAATACGTCCGCCTTAAAATCCACAGTCATGGCAGATCTCCCCAATCGGGTACCCGATTTTGATAATAATACAGGATGTGACGGTCGAGATGAAATAATCGGTCGCCCCGGCGTTCCAAGGAGGGGGGTTGGTGAAAACTTTTTAAATGGGCCAAGGCCTGAGAAAGAATGATCACGGGATCCTTCTGGTGCAAGGAGGGGTCCAATCGGATTTCATGGGATTTTTCTTTTTTCTTTAGATAGGCCCGCAATTTTTCCATTCGGGAGTAGGCATCCGTTAGCCTTATACTCGCATGAGCCCCTCCAGTGCGCAATAAGCGGTAGATATCCAATTCAGGATTGGATTCTCGGAGCCAACGAAACAGGGTCCAGGAAACCAACTGCACGGGACCTAATACCGTATCTCGGATAAAGGCTTCCCTAATGCTATGCCCCAACTCCTGAGTGTATTCCCGGTCCCGTTGAGCATCAAATGCCACCTGCTTATTTTTCATGATATAAGATTGTCGATCAATGATGCGTCCTCGATGGTCCTTGGATCTTCCCTTGGCATCTACTTGATTACCAAACAGATCGAGGGGATGAGAAATCACTACATGGATGGCCGATTCCAGTGAAAATAGTTTTGTGGCAAATTCAATAATTTTTTTTACCTGGAAAGACTCGTCGTCTTCGATGATAAAACGACTTTTTCCAACCTCTTTGAGATAATCCTCGACTAGCGTAGGAGACTCCAAAACCAATTGATAATTTAGCGTACAGGGAACGACAAAAATATCTGGCTTAGGCTTCTGGTTGATTAAATTATGGATATAAGCATTAAGCCCCATACCCAATAGTCCCATTTTTAGTTTTTCCTCTATCTTTCCCGAGCGGGACCGGGTGCCACCGGGAAAAAACAAATTATGGTAACCCAGTTCCATAGAATAACCGGCGTAGGCTTTGAGCACCTCCTTATAGACATAGGATTTTTTCTTTCGGTCGACTTTATAGGCCCCGAGATGGTCCATGAAAAATCCCATCACAGGATTTGAAAATAAGTTAAGCCCTGCACCATAAAGAAACGGAGGCAATCCTAACCTGTGCAAAGAATAACCAATCAGAATGCTATCTAAATTACTGACATGAGTAGGGACCAATACCAGGGTTCCCTGTTTCGCCAAGGTTTGAATGGTGGAGGTGTCGCCCTGAATAATAATTTGCTGGTCTAGTTTTCCAAATCCGTTGGGGAAATCCTTCAATAATCTTAAAGGACTCAAGGTATTGAGCAAAAAATTAAGCCCATATGGTACAATGCGGGTGGCCACTTGATACATGCTTTGGCTGAAGTGGCCCAATACCTCTTCGGCAAAATGTTTGATCAAGTCTCCTAAAATTTCCCGCTGTTTTTTAGGAGAAGCCTCAAGGGCTTGCTTTTGAATCATTCGATAAAAAGCCAATGGACCGTTATGGTGCTTATCTTGCTCTAAGCGTTGCCGTTCCTCGTATAGGGTGTCCCAGATATGCTTTTCTGCGTCTCCCAGATTCGGAGCGAGATTTTGTAGGACCCGTTGGGTCACTTCAACGACCATGCGCTTCTGGTCTTCCGGGCGCAAAGAAACACCCCCTTTAAAAGAATTAGAAAAGTTAAGCTTAACCCTAGTTCAATTTTGAGCCAAGAGAATTGCCTATTGGATACCCAGCCCAACCAAGAGTTGGGCAAAGATATGGGAAATCAGGGCATAACCGTCTGCATTGGCGTGAATGTTTGCCCCATGGTTGGTGGGGTGCAGTGCCACACCCTGTGACGCACTACGGCAAATTTCTTGAAACCAAAACGAGAATCACTTCATTTTTCGCGGAGAGATGGGCCTAGTTTCGCGAGAGGTTTTGGCCAAGGGAAAACCCCATTAGCTCCAGAAATCAATCTCCTTTTGGGAACAACCGTAAAATCAGCGCGGGAACATTGGCATTGGAACCCGACCTCATGCCCCCTTCACCCGGTCCGGGTGGAAGGGCGAGGCGGCTTCGTGAAGATGCATGTCCCTCCGGGAGAGCAAAACACCAACCACCAAGGATGCCACTGCCCCCAATGCCAACAAAGGGTAAACCTTCTGAAATAAAAACCAGTCGTAAGCGCCATGAAAACCTGTCGCCACAAATAATCCCAACAGGACTAAGGCCCTGCCTTGATGGCGAAACTTGGCCAAACCCAAAAAATAGCCCATCAGGATTCCAAAGGTAGCATGGGCGGGCACGGCTAAAAACATTCTTAAGATGCCGACGGTGAAACCTCCCATCTGCACGTACATGATATTTTCTAGAGTTGCAAAACCCATGGCAATCATGACCGAGTAGGTGATGCCGTCATAGGGTTCATTGAATTGAGGTTTTGGGTAGGCGTACCAACGTAGCACCGCAAACTTGCAAATTTCTTCCACCAAGGCGACGCCAATTAGGGCACGCCACAATTCGGGAAGCATCATGCCTCGCGAAGTTTCGTGCATGGGAAATATTTTGGCCAAGGATATCTCTATGACTATGGCTGGCAGGACCATCAATGCACCCAGAAAAAAACATTTTACTAGCAGATGGACCGGCTCTCTATCGTGGGTGTCTTTCCAGTGGATGTATATGGCGATGGCCACACCAGGTGCGATCGCCAAGGAAAGGAGAATTAAAAAAATCAAAACAGCCTCAAAAAACTAACCTTGGGGAAAATTTTTATTATTGGATCTATACCTGGCTTGGCATTCAATGATAATTTTCTCGGCAGCCTCGCGATCGGCCCACCCCTCTACCCCCACTTTTTTTTCTTCTAAATCTTTATACACTGAAAAAAAATGCTCGATTTCTTTCAATAGATGCGGGGGCACATCTTTTAAATCATTTAGGTAGTTCCATTCGGGATCTTTCACGGGAACACAGAGGATCTTTTCATCGGGGCCTTTTTCATCACACATTTTGAATAAACCGATGGGCTTGGCCTCGATGTGGCAGCCCGGAAAGGTGGGTTCCCAAACCAATACCAAAGCATCAAGAGGATCGCCGTCTTGCCCAAGTGTGTGAGGGAAGAAACCGTAATCAGCCGGATAATGCATGGAAGAAAACAACATACGATCTAAACGGATGCAGTTATTTTCATGATCGAATTCGTACTTATTTCTACTACCTTTGGGAATTTCGATGATGACTTCTAGTTTCACAACGATTCTCCTGTAGGGAAACTATCACGGTGTGCGGGCTTACACTATTAGATTTTTGATGAAAATATTTCGGAGGATTATAGAAATTCGGAAAAGGAATGGAGGTAAAATTCTTTCGATCTTGTACCGTTTTTAAGCGCAGTCTGCGGGTAATTTTCGTCCACATAGGCCGACCAATCTTGATATAATTCTAACGGACTTTGTCGTTTTTTTTCAAAAATCCAAGAGATGCTTGAGCCTAGAGCGTTTCCTAAAATGGTATAAAAATTTGAGAATTCTAACAGCTCTAACTTTCCCAAGTTCGGGGTAGGCAGCGAATAAAAGGAAGAAAACATATCGGGGCTTTCCATAATGTATTCCAAAGTTTCTCGGTCATTCATTAAAGGCAGCGACATATCGGTGGCTAAGCCATGCAACTCTAAATTTTTGCGGTGTTCATGATAAAGTTTTGTCCCGGCCAAGGGCGACAAGCGATGGAACTGAATCTCATGAATGCCCTGCTTCTTAGCCCAGATCCCAAGTCGAATGGTGTCGTCGATATCTTGTGGAGTCTCCTCAGGAAACCCTAAGATAAAGGAAGCCACAACGGTTATCCCCAACCGTTGAGCCTCTTGAAGAATATCTCGACACCCGTCCATTTTTAAATATTTCTCGATGGTTTTTTGTATGCTTGCCGAGCCGGAATCGACGCCAAAAAACAAACTGCGGCAGCCGGCCTGATACATCTTATATAAATCTTCTTTCTTCAGGGTATCGGTTCGGGCGCTGGACCCCCATTTAAAGCGCGTATTATGCTCGATAAAGTAACGACAGAATTCCCTAACGTATTTGGGAGAGGTTGTGAAATTATCGTGGGTCAGGGGGAAATAGGAAACACCGTAGTCGCGATACAAACGCTCCATCTCGCGTAATATTCTTTCAGGACTTTTGGCACGGTATTTTCGGGACCAGAATTCAGCCGTAGAACAAAAATTACAACGGAAAGGGCACCCACGGCCTGCCTCGATAATCGCCGCATGGGGGGTTACCTTTAGATATGCCGGCAGATCGAGCAGCGTAAAATCAGGCAACGGCAGGTCATTCAAATCATCGACTAGAGGTCTGGGTGGATTTTGCACCACGGTTTCACCCATGCGGAAACATAACCCAAGAACTTGTGTAATTGCGTTTCTTTCCCATGGGGTATTCACCAGTTCAATAAGGGTTTTCTCTCCTTCACCCACCACAATACCATCAATAAATTTAAATTTTTCTAGGGTTGCCTTGGGTACGGCAGAGGGCTGTGGGCCGCCCAAAATAATTCTCGCCCTGGGCTTGATTTGACGAATCCAACTTGCCATCTGGATGGCATAGGGAAAATTAGAGCAAATGCTGCTAATGCCAAAAATATCGGCTTCACAATTTTCAATATATTTAAAAAAGAGTTGCCGATACTCTTGAGGCGCGGAAAAATACTTGGGTGTTTGACGAAAAATCAGATCAAAGTTTTGTATTTCGACCGCAAGCCCCTGATCTCTAAGTAGGGTTGCCAACACCAAGGGACCCATGGGGAAGAAAATATCATCTTGTATTCGAGTGGTTGGGGGGGTCAAAAAACAAAACTTTTGATATATCTTCACAAGTACACCTTTTCGTCACATGGGGTGACTAGAGTTGCCACTGAGTCCCAAAGCGTTAAGATTATATCGGGTTTTCATTTGATAAACCAAGCGGGAAACCCTTAAGGAGGCCCCGATGAAAGAAATTCTATTTTTATCTATTTTTATAGGAATGGTTTTTCATTGCTCACCCTCACGATCCGCAGAAAACGATAAAGATATTAAAAAAACCTGTAAGGAAGCCCAATCTCAATTGGTAGAATTGCAAAAGGAATTAGACCTTATTCAATCGGAGCGGCAGTCCTTAGACCAGAAATTGATGCAAGCCAGGAATCGTTTTGAGGGATTTCGCAATCAATTTAGTGGCATGAAAGGTTGTTCCCAAGGCAACCCTTCAAATTCCGCCGCCTGTAATCAAACACTTGAAGGGCTAAAAAATTCAGGCGAGGAAATGACCCAAATCCAAAAACAAAAGGCGCAGCTCGCGCCCAAAAAATTGGCTATCGAAAATCAAATGTTTAAACCTCAAGGGCAAATCAAAACCTATTCCTGCCAATAATAGAGAAAAAAAAAGGCGGACCCAAATGAATGGGACCGCCTTAAGAGATTAAACTCTAATCATTTAGAATTCGCAGCCGTAAGCACCCATGGATTGTTTTGCTCCATCAAGAGCGGCTTTACAACCTATCGCCAATCCTTGCTTACCCTCAGGGGTAGCGGCGGCAGCCTTCCAAGCATCAATATTTTTTTGGAAGCTGTCCTTCAACATGGCTTGAGCAGCGGCAGGAACCTTATCAGCAACGCATTTTTGCACTTTGCTGATATACTCATCACATTCAGGAACTCCGATTTGTCCTTCGGTATCTCCCGAGGGGGCTGCAGCTTCTTTTGCAGGTGCGGAATCCTGAGCGGGGGCTTCAGTGCCCGAATCTGCAGGAGCAGTAGGTTCGGCAGTTTTATCTTTTGTACATGCTGCAATGCCAAGTCCAAGGCTGATCATTGCAAAATAAGTGATTACTTTCTTCATGAAATTCCTCCGTAAAGGTTAATATCTCCAAAACGATCGACCCTATCCGACCCATTCGAATTGGGAGGGGCCTCTTTACGAAAAAAAAATGCTTTTGATAAGCAAAAATATTCACTTATGTAAGCGTATGTCCAATTTCAAGGTCCCTTATGGAAAAAAACTGAACCTAGGCAAATATGACCCCGAAAAAACTGTACCTTATTCCGAAAATGACTCCGGAAAGGCAAAAGCAAAGGAAGATCGTAAAAAAAAGATCAAAATTATGTCCAAAATTCAGGAACGCTTGTTTGCGGAGGGCAAGCAGGCCTTACTCGTGGTGTTACAAGCTATGGATACCGGAGGCAAAGACAGCACCATTCGCTCGGTATTTTCACCTTTAAATCCCCAAGGTTGCCAAGTTCACTCCTTTAAAAAACCAACGGACTTAGAACTCAGCCACCATTTTCTTTGGCGCATTCATCAAAAGGTCCCAAGAAAGGGCATGATTACTGTTTTCCATCGTTCCCATTATGAAGATATTTTGGTGACCAGGGTCCATGGCTTCGTCGATGATAAGTTGGCCCAAAAACATATGGATGAGATTATTCAATTTGAAAAAACCTTGGTCGAGTCTGGCACCCAAATCATCAAATTCTTTTTACACATATCTAAAGATGAACAAAAAAAGCGTCTGCAGGACCGAATACGGGATCCTGAAAAACATTGGAAATTTAATCCCGACGATTTGCAGGAACGTAAAAAATGGAATCGATATCATCGATACTATGAAGAGGCCATGACAGCCACCAGCTTACCTAGGGCTCCCTGGTATGTCATTCCCGCAAACCACAAATGGGTTCGAAATGCATTGGTCAGCAGCCTGGTTTGTCAAAAATTAGCCGCCATGAATCCTGTATTTCCCCCGCCCCCCAAAGGCTTGAATTTTAATAAAATAAACATCACATGATTTTTAACTTTCCAAATTTTCTAAATCTTCTTACCATTGAAACAACATAAGCGGATCGACAAAGGCAAACCCGTCGCAAGGCGGGGACGCAAAGCTTCTGGTCCCGAGCCAAAAGACCAACCGGTCTGATCGGGATAGCAGGGCCGCCAAACTCCGACCTTGAAGGGTGTGGTCTCTTTATGAGCGTCTTGTCTTGTCCCACGTGCGATGAAGAAAGGCGCAGTATGCTAAAAATCTTTTTAAAATGGTTCTTGAATTCCGATGCTTGGGTCCACCAGCTTAAGCAAATGACGGTTCTACCTCTCTACGGTCAATATGCTGCCGTTCCCAACAATCTAAAACCCTCTTCGCGGCTACGCCCTACTAGATAGGGTAATTTATTGGGTTTTAGTTTTTTTTCATTCGCTTTTTTAACCACACCCATTATTCATGGGATATGAATGCAAAATCATTTCAAGACGACCTCATCTCATTCCTAGCGGAATCCCCTACTCCCTTCCATGCCGTGGCCAGCATGGAGAAAATCCTAGTTCAACAGGGTTTCCAACCCTTGGTAGAAAACCAACCCTGGAAATTATCCCCTGGTAAGAAATATTTCCTTACTAGAAACCAATCATCCTTGATTGCCTTTCGCCTAAGCGATGATAACCCAAAATTAAAACCTTGGAAAATGGCGGGAGCCCACACCGACAGCCCCTGTTTAAAAGTAAAACCACAAGGGGTCAAATACGAACAAGGCTATTTGCAAATGGGAGTGGAAATTTACGGCGGAGCCCTTTTGGCACCTTGGTTTGATCGTGATCTTTCGCTTGCAGGACGGGTGCATTACGCCGATCCCAAGGGAAACCGAAAATCTTGTCTACTCGATTTTAAACGGCCCATTGCCTACATTCCGAGTTTGGCCATCCACCTATTTCGAGAGGTTCACGAGAACCGTACCATAAATCCGCAAAAGGAATTGCCTCCCGTTTTGATGAGATTCCCCGAAGGCGATGATAAAATCGATTTCAACACTATCTTATTAAATGAAATTAAAGAACAAGACATCGATCAAAACATCCACACGGTTCTTGCCCATGAGATAGTCTGTTATGACACCCAACAACCAAACTTGGTCGGGTTAAATCAGGAGTGGTTGGCATCGGCCCGTCTCGACAACCTGCTGAGCTGCTATGTTATTTTAAATGCGCTCACAGCCTCGACACCAAGTAGTAATGCCCTGATAATTTGCAATGATCATGAGGAGGTCGGTTCCCAATCTGAGGTAGGAGCACAAGGTCCCTGGCTACAGCGCGTGCTGGAACGTATTCATGAAGACCCTGAAAGCCTGAGCCGTTCACTTGCGGATTCGTGGCTCATCTCTTGCGACAACGCACATGGAGTGCATCCCAATTATCCTGAAAAACATGATCCGGAACATCGCCCCCGTCTCAATGCCGGCCCAGCCATAAAAGTAAATGCCAATCAAAGATATGCGACCACGAGCCACACTGCGGCAAAGTTCATTCAGGTATGCCAACAACTCAAGCTTCCCTACCAATATTTTGTTTCCCGAAGTGATATCCCGTGTGGTTCGACCATAGGACCCTTAACCGCTGCAAAAATCGGCATCGCCACCCTTGATGTGGGACTGCCCACATGGGGCATGCACTCTATTCGAGAAATCGGTGGAACCGAAGATGCATGGTCCTTAATGAAGATCTTGCAGGAAATATTCTCTTAACCAAAATTATTCGGAATCGACTTCGAGACCTTCGATTTTTATCGTAGATGGTGGTGTCTGTAACGGATTTGGAATATTCTTTGGTGCAACTGACTTTAATAAAATCGAATCATTTTTTTGCAACTCAAATCTTGATTTTTTTTCACTGGAATTACTTTCTAGAGGTCCCCAATTTTTTATTCCTGTGGGTAGGTTGAGAAAGCGAATATGTTGCCAACCTTGATCCGGAACACAAAATTCTTGATCGCTTTGACAAGGTAGCCATGCCAACTCCTGGCCGGGCTCATACCCTTCCGGGGACAAATAGAGATCGATCTGAAGAGAAGATGGTCCTTCAAAATTAACATCGAGGACTCCACCCGATTCAAATGCTTCTTGGAAGGTCGAATCGGTGAGTGCTGCTAATTTTTTTTCTAAATACCAAGAACCATCGTCCATCACGATGCGAACCGTCTGTCCTGCTTCTACTGCTTTTAAGCCCGCACAATTATCAATTTTGGAAACCGTGGTGCCATCAGGCATTTCGACCTGGATTTCCTGGGGAGAAAAATCAAAGACTTGGCCTTTTAATCGATAATGCGTTTCGGTGTCTGAACCCATGGGTTCATGGGTCAGCTGCCCATTAAAGTTGGTCATGCATATGGGTCGGTCCACGATGGGGCCAACGACTCCGGAATCCATTTCCGGAGCGGCCTGGCCAACCGGCCCAATGCCCGATCCCAAGAGAGAACCGTCGGTACCGGCGCCACCGGTACAGGCGATGGCACCAAAGGCGATAAACAGAAAAAAACCCAATAATTCCATTAATTTTTGAATAAAAGTGCTGAACATCAATCCCCCTGGGGGATCCTTCCTGATATCCGTAAGAAATGTTATCGGAAAAGAACCCCCAGCTGTTGCATGGCGCCACTAATCAATATGGGCCTCATAGGTCACCAAGACAGGAGGTCCCTCGGCATATTCCAAGGCCAAGGTCAGAGTAAAATCACCCTTTTCTTCGGGAATACCCTGAACGGTACCATCGGAATGGAGTTTCATCCCACGTGGTATGCGACCCTCTACGAGTTGCACCGACTCGACTTCTTCTTCACTTGGGGTCCCGATAACAAAAACGGCCACGGCACCCGAAGAATCTGCCAAACCACCGGTATTCCAGATAAAAAAGAAGGTGGCCTCACCACAGCCGGTAAGAAAAATTCCCAAACACCCTAAGACAACAAGGCCCCGACCCAAAAGACCCTTGGTTTTCCGAGCATATCCCATAGCTTCACCCCACAGGATATTGTAGGTCTAGATGGGCTGGGGCTCAAGAGGGTCTCTGATTTTTTCCAGTATTGAAAATTTGTTAAGGATCTCCGATGCCATACGCCGCCATAGAACTTAAAGATCCTCATTCACCCTTTAATATCAAATACGGAGACTTCTATTTTTCCAGGCAAGGCCCCGAAGCTGAGAGTTCTCATGTGTTTCTCATGGGCAATCGTATTGCCCAAAGGTGGATTGGAAAAGAAAGCTTCACCATCGGCGAGTTAGGATTTGGCTCCGGTTTAAATTTTCTCAATACGGTTCGGTTGTGGTTGCAGTCCCCTCAAGCTTCAGACCAGTTACACTATTTAGCCTGGGAATCGGATCCCCTGGCGCCGAACACGATGGAAGAAATACTAAGACCTTTTTCCGAGCTGACGCCCCTATTCGAAGAATTAAAACCCCAATTACCCCCTCCCCTTCCAGGAATATATTCCATCGATTTGAATGGTGGAGCGATAAAATTAATTCTCATCTATGGCGATGCCCGAAAAACCCTACCCCAGACTTGCGTCCAGGTAGACGCCTGGTACCTCGATGGATTCGCACCTAGGGTGAACCCGGAGCTATGGGAAAGATCCTTACTTTACGAAGTTGCGAAGCGAACCAAGGCAGGCGGAACGGTGGCCACCTATTCGGCGGCGACTCAAGTACGTTTAAACTTAACGGCGGCGGGCTTTCAGGTGAAACGCTGTAAGGGATTTGCCCAAAAACGTGAAATGTTGACCGGTTATTTAGAAAAAAAAATACCTGATCTAGACCACCCTTGGGGCTGTCCTGAACCGAGAACGTCTGGCAAGGAGGTGATCATTTTGGGCGCGGGTTTAGCAGGCAGTACCTTGGCACATCATTTAAGCCAAAAAAACTGGGAGGTTCGCGTTTACGATCGCCATCTCATCCCTGCCGCTGAAGGCAGCGGCAATCGAGGCGGGATATTATTTCCTTATCTCTCCCTAAACCATGAAGCTCAGAGCCAATATTTTTGGGCGGGATACCAGTTTACCCGAAATCTTTTTAGGTCCCTGCGCCATCAGGGAAAACCCATCGGCGGAAGTGAAATGGGCATGTTGATCTTAGAACAAAAAAATGGTGATATGGCGCGTTGGAAAAAATATAGCGAACGCTATGGCTTGCCGACCCAATGGTTTCAACTAGTCGATGCGGCTAAAGCCAGTCATCACGCCAAATTCCCCCTCAAGCGAGGAGGAGTTTTTCTTCCTAGCGGTACCTGGATCTCCCCCCAGGATTTTTGCCATTCTCTCATGCAAGGAAATGGCATTACCTTTGTGGGCGGTAAATCCATTTCGCGAATTTCCCAAAAGGCCGGTTATTGGAATGTGCACGATGCCTCTGGAAATATCATCGACCAAGCGCCCTGGTTATTTTTGGCCAACGCAATGGGCATGACCCAATTATTACCCCCACGATCGTGGGGGTTATCTCCGGTAAAAGGACAAGTCACCTACTGGCAGCCCAGCCCCAAAAGAATTGCACCACAAAGCATCCTTTGCGGTGGTTCCTATATGATTCCTCATTCTGAAGGTAGGTGGGAAATGGGGGCGACCTTTGAACGTTCCATTGAGGACCTTTCTGTGCGCCAAGCGGACCATCAAAAAAATTGGTCACCATTAAATGAAATACTTTCCGGTGTCCCGGAAGAATTACCGGAGTCTCAATTAAGTGGCAGAGTAGCGGTGCGGGCGTGCTCCAAAAATCGTTGGCCTATTTTGGGCCCCGTGCACCAAGAAAGTGGTCTCTTAGTTTCGTGCGCCCATGGCTCTAAGGGCTTGCTTTCCGCTCCCTTAGGAGCCGAGTGTCTGGCTAGATTTTTAAACAATGAACCCATTCCCCTGTCGATGTCGATGATGCGGAGTCTATCGGCACCCATTCAAGAGAATCTATAATTCGAGAGAAAAACTCACAATGGAACGATCTTCGGGAGACAAGACAGTCCCTACTCCCTGGGATTCGAGTAGTACAATTTGCGTGGGAAAGATGCCCAAGCCCGGTATGTCTAAAGTTTCACCGGAGAATAGGTCGAGGAGCGAGACGCTACTGTCATCACTATTGACCACATACCCGGTGGTTTCATCTTGAGAGACAGCTACTCCAAGGGGACTTTTTCCAACGGGCATGGAAGTGGCTATCCCACTTACCAAATCAATTAACAAAATCCGGTTGGAATTTGGAACACTAATGAGCGCCATCTCACCGAATGAGAAGGCTGCCATATCATACGGTTCTAAACCGTCGGACAGTTCCACCTGGTCTAAGATAGTAAATTCCGTGCAACCTATGGGTTGGAACCGGGTAAGGACCCATGAGCCATCATCATATTGCGATAATGCCACAATGATAGAGGTCTCATTAAAAGGTTCTAAATCTAGCCATTGGGCACGGGTGGTTTGCACATGCTTAGCTTTACCTTGAGGATGAGGCAGTAAAAAATCACATTGCAAGGAACCGGTGGCCGTATTGAAGGTCACTACAGAGGTATCGATTTTTGCTATTCCCAAAACTCCCTGGTCCCGTTCCGGTCGACCGCCAATAAAACGTACTCCATTGATCTCTTGAAATTGGGCCATCAAATCGCCATCAGGCGAAAAGTTCACTAAGGTTTCATTGTCTTTACAAAGTAATGACCCCAAGCCATCTTGGGCATCTAAAACCAACCCGTTTAATCCTGGACAACTGTTAAAATCTTGGGCTGACTCCGGAAAACTCAAGGGGCTTAAGGTTTCATTATAATCTAAATTAAACAGGTGACCGTTTGGAGATTGAATATTGCTTGCCGTCACGGCCAATAGTCCCAGCTCGGGCTGAGTCAAGCCCCTTGGTAATACGGGAAGCCGAACCACGTTTCCGTTAACCTTTAAATCAACATTGGGGCTTTGTTCTCCGTTAAAAACCTGCATGATAAAAATACTGTCGCCAATATTGGCTTTGAGGCCAATTTCAAAGGCACCCTCATTATTGGCTTCTACCGATACCACAGGATCTCCCACCTGGGCCCAAGCTACCGATACCAAAAAGTCATACCAACGGTTCACAACCGTAATTTGAGATATATTTTGGGCCCGAACCACGGCATTGGGCAGCACCGATCCAGAAGTACCTAATACCGAAACCAGCCCAATTTCGTCGGGATTTCCTATGGAAATTAATTGAGAAACCGGTGCGGGTAGGGAGGCCGGAGGACTAGAGGCACCACTGCAGCTTAAGAGGCTAAAGGCCACCAAAACGAGAAAACTCAGTGGAATAAAGGACTTAGACAATTTACGCACGCAACCTTCCATAATACCCCGCCGCCAATGGCAAAATCATACCATTACCATAGGGTAATTAAAAACGGAGGAAATTTTTGTCTGGGCCTTTGAAATGGTCCGCCCGCAACTTTTGTCGATGGCTGGCCCGATGATATTAGGGATCGGGGTTTGGGGGTCAAAGTTTCTCCTCTCAATAATTTCCTGATTATTCCTGCTGAAGATCTTCAGCACTCCACAAATCAATAAATCATGGGATTCGTACATCCCAATCTAGGAAGTATGGAGGAAATCTATGTTGGTAAAATTCATCACGCGGACTAGTTTCGCCCTATTATGTGCCTTTTCATTTTCGATTCAGGCCAATGCACAATCCGTCCTTTCACCGAACGTAAGGGAAAATATCGGTGACTTGATCGAGCCCTACGACAGCATTTGCGGGAACGGTATTCGCGAGCCAGGTGAACAATGTGATCATGGCGATAAAAACGGAATAGACCAGGACGTCTGTAGTTTTGATTGTCAATATGACATTCCTGAAGACATGAAAGATTGCGTAAAACAAACCGCACAAGAATGTCTTGATCAAAATCAGGAAGAGGAAAGTCGTCTTGACATAATTCCTCTAGACCAAGTCACAAAGCATCAGTTGCAGGAACGAGAAATTGAGATAGACCCTAAGGGAAAAACTAAGAAAGAAGAATGCCTGGAAGCAGCCATATTAGAATGCCGACCGGAAGAATCCGAAGTTCCCGAAACTCCGGAAACTCCTGAAACCCCTACCGAGGACGAAACACCCAAAGACCAGGTGACACCCAACATCGTATCGTTTGAAGGTAGCGGTTGTAGCTTGGGAAGCGTAACGGGCGTTTCCAATGGATTAGGCTGGTTTTATTTGATCGGATTGGGTTTGACCCTATTTCGAGGAAGACGTTCCTAAACCTGTTGGTCTCATTATTTTAGATAATAGCCGGCGTTGGCTAGACTGACGCCGGCTTTTTTTATTCCGCAGATCCAACGCTAAAATATTCAGCCTGCGGATGGTGGAAGACCAAGGCACTGACGCTGGCCTCTGGTTCCATCATCATGCCGTCGGTCAAATTCACTCCGATATCTTCCGGCTTCAATAATTCCCAAATTAGCTTTTGACCATCTAAGTCGGGGCATGCGGGATACCCGAAGGAATATCGTTTTCCGCGATATTTAGCCTGAAAACGTTCCATCTTGGTCATTTGGGGACCATCGGGAAATCCCCACATATTGCGAATGCGCGCATGAAGAAACTCCGCATAGGCTTCGGCAGTCTCGAGAGCTAGGGCCTGTAGGGCATGGGATTTTAGGTATTCGCCCTGCTCCTTCCAAAGCTCGGACTGTTTGCGGATCCCCTCACCGACGCTCACCACAAAAATCGCCAGATTATCCATTTTTTCGGAAGCTGGATCCACGTAATCTGCCAAACAAAGGCCTTTACCTTTTGACTGCCGGGGAAATTCCATTTGAGAAATCTCCTTTCCATCAACATCCTTAATGATGACGGAATTGCCCGAGCTAATGGCGCGAAAAAATTGATAGACGGCTTTGGGTTTAAACAGTGTCCGGGCATATTCCTGTTTTAGCTCTTCAGTCGTCTTGATGATGTCGAACGCTTTTTTGCCTTCGTCACTTTGCTGCAAACTGTCCAAGCCTTCATTCTGCCATTGATCAATCACACGCCCTGAAATACCTAAGTGACGTCCGTAAAGCATGCGCGGATTAATGTACGCCCAGATTTCAGCAATCGGGGTGTAAGGCATAACATGCCGTTCGTAATCCGGAGCTGCTGGAATTTCTTTG
>JAJFLL010000121.1 GCA_021772695.1 Deltaproteobacteria bacterium | reverse complement strand
TCAGCATACACCCCGAGGCGTTCTGGAAAAAATTTCAAAGTATGGCAACTTGGAAAAAACAAGGCCCTGGATTTTTTAGAAGTCGAAAATTTATGCGTTTCGATTTTCTTGGATTGCCATAGGTCATAACCATAAGGGTTGTTGTACTTGGCAAACTTTTCTCCAACTGCGAACACTTCAGGAGGTGCCGCATAATTATTGACCACCATTTCCCGAACTTCTCTAAGTGCATTCGGCACATCATTGTCATGTTCGCAATAGGATAGGCACCGCAAACAGCCAGTACATTGATACAAAGGAAGAGCGTTTTCAGCATTCAACGGCACCCTTTTGTCGGTAATAAAGCTCCCCATTTGCATTTTTCCCCAAGGATTGTGGCTTTCATTTTTAGTCACCTCACTGACAGGGCAAGAAAATCGGCACATTTTCGGGCAATAGGTGCAATAATCCATCATTTTTTTTAAGGGTGTTCTCATGCTAAAACTTTCATTTTCTTTTCGAGAAATTCTCTACCTTTTAATTCAGAAACAGGACGATTCCACTCTTTTTGAATTCTAAGAATGGCATGATGCTTAATATCACTTATCCATTCACTTTGATTTTTCCCGGCCTCAATTTCATACCAGGTGCCGCGCTTTTGGACGGCTAATTGTTGTAAATATTCCCAGTGGACTTGAACAATTTCTGTTTCGCCCCACAACGCCATACCCAATACCCTCTCTTTATCCTTTAGATTTTCAAAAAAGGGGGCAACCTCCCGACGTGACAATCGTGCCCATAAGGGTATGGTGGTTCGGTTTTTTTTCATCGACTGAAAAAAGAAGTTTTCATGGCGATCCGATTCAAATCGAATCAAACCAACCTCTACGCTGGTGGGCTGATAGTAAATTCTCAAGGTGGCTTGAACCGGTATACCTAACCATTCTTTAGAACCAATCGCCATTTTTTTTAGACTGGGACCGGTAGCAGACCTAGGCGCATTGACATTTTCCCAGAGAGATCCGTCGGATTGAGCCAAGCGAATTTGCAAACATAGATCATCGATTCCGCCGAAATATTCTCCGTATAAATTTGGAATACGCTCGTTTAATACATCGGCAAGTAATATATTGTCGCTCGGCACCGGAAAATAATTGAGTGTATAACCGCTCTTCTTTAATTCCCGCTCTAGTTCAGCGATAGAAATATCGGAATCGGTTTGAACAACCATAGACTGTGAATCGATTTCTATCATTTTGATTAATCCTGCCAAACCTCAGGGAATCCCATTTTTCCCGGATTAAAAATATTCTTTGGATCAAGTCCGCGCTTTACTCGACATAGCCATTCAAAGGCATCACCCCATTCTTTCCTCATATAAGGCGCCTTAAGAACACCGACCCCGTGGTGATGACTGATGGTACCTCCGGCCATATGACAAGCGCTCAATGCTTCTTTCCAAATCCGGTCATATAGGTTTCGGGATTCTTGTTCTTTTTCGTGATAGCCAACGAATGTAAAATAGATGGAACACCCTTCGTGATAGGCGTGAGAAAAATGGGCCAATACTAATGCTCGATTGCCAACAGCTTCGCGGATGGCATGATATAGGTTCGTTAGGTTTCCCCAAGTAGTCGCCACCTCCATGGTATCGGCAAAGAACCCTTCATCAAATAACGGTGATAATTTATAGGAAACACTATAGCGATGTTTATACCAATGGAGCCCCGGACCTTCCCCTAAATCCTTCCCCCGAAATTTTTGACAATATTTTAGGGCCAAACTCTGTTCTGCCTTGGGAAATTCTCCGATACCCTGAAAACCCAATATCATCAAACAAGGTGAAGTCATTAAATCGGTCACTCCTTTCAATAGTCGAGGATTTTTCAATGCAATTTTTAATGAGGAGTTCTTGGCCAAATGAAAAACTGGTTTCAACCATGACGAGATATACTGACTGAGGGAACCACCAGAGGATTCTGAATAAGAGGAGGCCAACCGCGTATCTAAGGGATCATAGATTCTCAGCACTGCTGGCTTTAGCCCCCTTTGTAACATTTCGCGGGCAGCCCTTAGACTTTTTTCAAGATTGGGAAATTCAACGCCACGGTAAAATTCTATTTTTGGTTTCGGATGAATCCGAAATAAACCCTCGGTAATGACGCCCAAGGTCCCTTCGGAACCAAGAAAAACTTCCTTAAAGTCCAACGACTTTCTAGAAGGACCTGCCGAAAGTAAGTCCACCACCGCACCTTCGGGCAAGACGACTTGCATACCCTCGACCATGTCTTCAATTTTTCCATACTTGGTGGAAAACTGTCCGGCTGACCGGCAGGCCAAGTACCCTCCTACCGTTGCCGAATAAATAGAAGAAGGAAAATGTCCCAAGGTAAGACCTTTTCTTTGGAGGAATCTCTCAAGAATTTCGCCATTGATTCCGGTTTGCACCCGTACCTGCATTCGCCGGGTATCCAACATGAGAACCCGGTCCATTCGTTTTAAGTCCAAGGTGATCCCACCCCGTAAGGCCCAAGTCCCACCGCAGACTCCAGATCCACCGCCGAAGGGTATGATGGGAACTTTCATGCGATTGGCGATTTTAATTATGGCCACCACATCTTTGGTGGATTCGGGCCACACAACCCAATGGGGGGGATAAACTTTCTGGCCGTCCCGTGCGAGGAGGATTCCCTTGCTGGTGCAATCCCGGCTGGTGGCGAACAAATCTGGACCTTGCATACTAATTTGATTGGGCCGCAAGGCAGCTTGCAAGGCCGTATAGACCTCTTGGCGTGGTTCGTCTGACGTACCCAGTGAATGCCCCGTGGTTGCAACCATCATTAGGCAGGCCTCTCGATGGCAGATTTAGCCTCGATGAACTCCAAGGCCTCTTTTATGGGAACTCCATTGGGGCAGGAGGCTTCGCAATTACTGCAGCCCTCACATAAGGAAAAATCCAAATGGATCCATGGAAAATCGGGAGTGGACCGCGTGTAGGTGGTCACCAAGTAACTGGGACCAGGGAAGCGTTCTCGAGGCCACTGGATCAGCGGAGGACAGGCGGAATCACAATAGCCGCAATTGAAGCATTGAGAAAATCGAGCCAGCCAATTTTTGTCTACGGTGCTGGTAGGCAATAGACCTTCTTCGGCATATCGGCGGAGAAATGCGTCCACACCTCGATTTCCCTTTTGAAAGGGCCATTTTAGAAAATGAAGCAGCAAATGTAGAAAAAACACCCATTGAGCGTAGATCCAAGCCATGATTAATTTTCGAATTTACCTCCGTGGCTTTTCATAGGCCTTGAACTATACTCTTCTCGATTTCGGGGGTACAGCAAAACCTAAAGCCTAAGAAAAACAAATGGTTACTCGAATTAGCCCAGAGAGGGGGGACCCGTAGGTCCGTGGGATTCTCGGTTGACTTTCCTTAAACCCTATGGATAGGATGCCCGGCCCTAGGAATCGAGACTGAAATTGGGCATCTAAAAAAGAGCTAACTATGGGATTTACCAAAAGTTTTAATCAAAACACCATCGATCGCAAATGGTACGTCATCGACCTCAAGGACAAGGTCCTAGGGCGCGCGGCCAGTAAAATTGCGATGATTTTGCGGGGAAAAGAAAAAGCCACCTTCACGCCCCATGCCGATGTGGGTGATTTCGTGGTGGTTATCAATGCGAAGAATATTCGATTGACCGGCAATAAATTGAAAAAAAAGATGTATGCCCATTATACGGGTTATATCGGCGGCATCAAAGAGTATCCCGCCGAGCAATTGCTCCAACGTAAACCTGAAGAATTGATTCGCCGCGCCGTTAAGGGCATGTTGCCTAAAAATATTTTGGGGGGGCAGCAACTGGCAAAACTAAAAATATATGCCGGTGCCGAACATCCTCATGAGGCCCAAAAACCTGAACCGCTAACTATTGAAGGCTAATTTTCATGGCATCTACCAAAAGATTTACTGGAACCGGAAAAAGAAAAAACTCCATCGCCAGGGTATTCATTTCCCCCGGTGAAGGCAATTTCGTCATCAACGGTCGTGAAAATTTGGAAAAATATTTTGGCCGCGCCACTTCACGCATGATCGTATTACAACCCTTTGAGGTGACAGGAAATATCGGCAAATTTGACATCGTCGCCCATTTGAATGGTGGTGGCATTTCGGGACAAGCCGAAGCTCTACGTCATGGTATTTCCCGGGCCTTACTGACCATGAATCCCGATTATCGCAAGCCCCTTAGAAAAGCTGGGTTTTTGACCCGGGATTCTCGGGTAAAAGAACGTAAAAAATACGGACTTAAAAAGGCCCGTAAAGCCACTCAATACTCCAAACGGTAATCTCTTCTCTGGGCATTCCCAGACAATCCTCTTGCGCAAGCTGGGCGAAACCCCTAATTTATACCTATATTTAGGCAAAAGGAGTTGAAATCTCATGCTTAAGGTCGGCGTTGTGGGCGCCACAGGATATACCGGCGTCGAGCTGGTACGATTGCTCCTCAATCATACTGAAGTAGAAGTCACAGTACTGACTAGTGAACGTCAGGCCGGGGTGCCTTATTCCAAGGCCTTCCCCCAATTCCAAGGTAGAATTGATTTATCTCTCGAGAGTTTTTCAGCCGAAAAGTTGAAATCCAAGGCGGATTTTGCCTTTCTTTGTCTACCCCATCACGAGGCTATGGATGCAGCCCAAAGTTTATTGGCACTTTCGATTCCTGTCATCGATTTATCGGCGGATTTTAGGCTCAAAGACCGAACTACCTATGAGACCTGGTATGGGCCCCATACTCAGCCCAAATTATTGGATCATGCCGAATACGGTCTTCCAGAATAATTTCGAAATTAA
>JAJFLL010000013.1 GCA_021772695.1 Deltaproteobacteria bacterium | reverse complement strand
CTCGGTGCAATATTGAATGACCTCTTGAAGATAGCGCCATCTCTTTAAAGTAATGCGAGCTTGATGAAGGTCTCGTTTAGAACCACTCTTTAAAAACCTTTGAGTCTGTTTTTTAAGTTTCGCAGCAAAATCCGCTTCTAATTGCGACAAGGCCTCCTGCAATCGGGAAGACGGTAAGTCGACAAGTAATTTTTCCCAGACTAAGGAAGATCCCATAGGAGGAAAGCTTAACTGTTCCCTATTCTTTTTAGAACGCTTCTGAATGGCCTTTAAAAGCCATTTCATGGAATGTCCCGTCCATTTCTCGCTCAGTTTACCTGCTTTGAGATATTGTACTGCCACATCCCAACTCCGCGCCTCACGCAGTGCTCGGGTCACCGCTTTGGCCGGGTCTTGTAGAAATTTTTTTTGCGTAGGCTTTAAGGCAGCGAAGATGATTTGATGAGTCGTCCGCAGGCGGCGAGATAAAACCCGTGCAACATGCAGAGTTTCGACATCGGCCAATTCCCATGTAAAATCACGATACTCCTCTAATTCTCGCCACTGTTTATGCCAGTGTTCAGAAAAACGATCCATTAGGGGAACATTATTTTGAGGGGACAACGCGGTCATAGCCAATCACTAGTTTAAGGTACCGGGCGCAGAATCCCTATGCCTTGTAGACATTTTTAAGAGCAAGGATTCCAATGTGACAATTACGGGCTATTGAAATCAACTGGGGATAAGTGAGGGTGAACTGTGAATTAAATTAAATTTAATTAGATATATCAATAAGTTATAAGACGGTTAAAAATCACTTCCGCCAAGGGTAGTTGTGGATATTTTAGACGCAAAAAGGCCCATAGTGAATGATCACTACGGGCCTTTTTAAATCAGAAAGAAAACTACTATCGTTTTCTAGCAGTCTTTTTCTTTGCCGTTTTCTTTTTAGCCGTTTTTCTTTTGGCAGGCTTGCGCTTCTTAGCAGCCGTCTTTTTCTTGGCTGGCTTACGCTTCTTAGTGGCCTTCTTCTTCTTCGCAGGCTTCTTAGCGGCTTTGCGCTTCGTTGCCTTTTTGCGAGTGGCCTTCTTTTTCGTAGCCTTTTTCTTAGTGGCTTTCTTCTTAGTAGCCTTCTTTTTCGTGGCTTTTTTCTTCTTCGCCGGAGCCTTTTTCTTCTTGGCTACGGGTCGTTTTTTCTTTTTGGCAGCAGTTTTCTTTTTGGCGGCCGGTTTTTTCTTCGCGGCCTTACGTTTTTTAACAGCCATATTATACCCTCCTTTTGCAAAATTAAGGTAAATACAATGCGAAGATAAAGGCTAATTAGCAGGGAGTCAACTATTTATTTAATAAAATTATAATAATTTATGCTTAATTTATAGGTCGATGACCTATACATAAGGTCATCCGTTTATTAATTTCTTATTAATTTTTAAATATTTATCGCAGGTGTGCCTCTTAACTCTTGACCTATAGCGTCACCTCTCCCTATAAGCCTCTCGCCTGAGGAAAAAAGTTTATTGGAGTAAAAAGTAGTTTGCTTGCTCGTTCCGATTCGCAATCGGGAATCTACTTGGTTAACACCTCAAGCAAAGATATAGGGGCAGAAAGTTTATTGGGGAGTACAAAGTTTATTGCGGGGTAGAGCAGTCTGGTAGCTCGCCGGGCTCATAACCCGGAGGTCCTAGGTTCAAATCCTAGCCCCGCTACCAAGAAGAACCCGGTTCATTGCTTATGCAAGGACCGGGTTTTTTGTTTTTGCCCTCCCCTACCCCACACCAACAATCGGAATGCTTCCCCTCGATTCCTGTTTGGGAAGGACCTAGGATTAATTCCTAGCCCCTACCGAATGTAGCGCCGCCTAGGATTTCGAAATTGGGAAAAGGTGAAATCGAGTCGTTTAATGCAACTTCTCGTCATTGAGGGCCCAGTCGTAGCCACGATAGGTGATCTGATGAACGGTGGGAATGAGATCTAGGTAACTTTGCAGAAACGGAAGGATGTCCCCGAACTCTTCTTGGTACCAAAGAAATGTGGTGTTCAATATTAGCGTCTTAGTCCTTGGCTCAAAATCCACATTGTTTCGATCGAGTAGGAATTTCCAAGTACGGTCTTCTAGTTGTTTTTCTAATTTTATTACACTGAAGGCCTCGCGCATGAATCGCGGGCCACTTGACGCCCCGTTGACCCTTGCCAAAACGGTACGGGGCTCTCGGATTTCCTTCATAAATATTTCTCGATCGATCTCAATCAAGGAGTATTCTTTGTCCCCCACTTTGAATTGGCGTTTGCCATAAAAGTCTGGAATTCTCATGACGTTTTTTACCGGATAATTTTTTAATAATTCCTGGAGCACCATGGCATTATATAGATTTAACCATGCGGTGATTCGATCGCTGGGATCCGTCAGCGTGGAAGGATTAATTTTGGCCAAATCGGTCACATAGCGATTGAGATTTTCTACGGCCCTTTTGTCTCGCTTCAAGCCGCGATAGTCGACCCAGCCGTGTTTATTGACGTATTTTCGTAAAATGGAATCAAAAACTTCGTGAATGATATAGTCCGAGGGTGCTACCAAGGGCTGTTTACGTACCTGGGTTTTGACGGTCTTCGTGCGATCGTGTTGCCATTTGTATAGCATGGCCGGAGCACGAGGCGCTGACTTGATCGGAGGAATACTGCCCATGGGAGCCAACCCCGAATCCACACTGGACTCTTCACTGGCTTCGGGTTCAGATGGCAGGGTCGCTTCTGGAGCAGGAGCAGAAGGTGCCGGCAAGGCATTCTCTCCAGAGCGTTTGATGCGATACACCTTATCTTGAGCCCAGAGAAAATTGAAACCAATGCACCAAAAAAAACCAATTAAAGTGGCGGAAATTAAAATTCGGTACTTTGTCATTTTTCCTCAAGACATTGTGCTACTCAAAGCCATTCTAGAATCGTATGAAGGCATGGTAGTCGTCAGAACCGTAGAAGTGGACAAAACCGTCATCGAGTTGTTGATCGCCCACGACTTTCAAAAAGAAATCGATCGGGTCATTATTGATTTGCAAGACCGCATCACCATGACAGAGATTAGCTCGCCCGCGGCCTGCTCTCCATAGCCGCTTTTAATTGACCACAAGCACCTAATATATCCCTGCCGCGGCTGTGTCGTATATTGGTCTGCACCTTACGGTCTAATAAATATTTTTGAAAGGCCAACATCGTAGCATCATCGCTACGTTGATATGGAGCGCCCGGGTAAGGATTAAAGGGAATCAGGTTGACCTTGACTTTGCTACCGTGCAGCAGCTTGAGCAAATCCTGGGCATCTTGCAAAGAGTCATTGATACCTTTGAGTAAGGTATACTCAAAGGTGATGCGATTTCTTCTTTTCATGGGATAGTTTCGACAGGCCTCCATGAGGTCTTTCAAGGGATAACGCTGATTGACCGGAATCAACTTATCTCTCACCTCATCTCGAGCACCAGTGAGGGAAACTGCCAATTTGACATCCATGAGTTCCCCGAATTTGAGCATTTGCGGTACCAATCCACAGGTTGAAACGGTGACCTTATTTTTACTAAAGTTTAATCCCCGCTCATGCAAAATAAACCGCAGAGCCTCTACCACATGGTTAAAATTATGTAGGGGCTCGCCCATTCCCATAAACACCACGTTGGTCAATGACGCTTCGGGAGCCACCGCCCGACTCACGGCCTGAATCTGTTCGACAATCTCCCAATGAGCTAAGTTGCGGGTCAAACCCAGGGTACCCGTCAGGCAAAAGGTGCATCCCATGGCACAACCCACCTGGCTGGAAACACAGAGGGTCTGACGTTCGCCGTTGGGGATCAAGACACTCTCAAGACTTTCCCGGTCGCTCAAGCGAAACAGAAATTTTCGAGTGCCGTCTTCCGAGGCCTGTACCAAGGTGGGCTGCCAGCGTTCCAGGTAAAAGTTTTCTTGAAGTCTATTGCGTAAATCCTTAGAAATATTGGTTATTTCGCTAAAATCCGCAATGTCCTTTTGGTAAATCCATTGGTAGATCTGATCGAAGCGATATCCTGCCACACCCCACGACTTCAGGATTTCGCTCAACTCCTGATGGGTCAGGGCCTTGATATTACGTTTTTCTTGGCTATCCATGGATTCCACGTTTTCTGACAGAGCGTTGTTATCCCCATTGATCAGACCTGATCTAAGGTCTCTTCTGGCCGCAAGTCAAGGGCCCTAGGCCACTAACTGGGAGCTTCATCGACGGATTCTTTACAAGGGTACGCGGAATTTACCGATCTGGATATCGGGACGCCCCAGACGGCCTGAAATCCGCAAGGGATACGAGCCATCGGCGGCCTTTTGCTTATCGAGAATAAAGGCAATAGGAAGGGCCTTATTCAAGGATTCGGAAATCTTAAAGGCGCCATTGAGGTCCATGCGGTATTCCTGCATGGTGCGACCGGATAAGGAGATTTTACCCTTTAAATCCAAGGAAAGGTCACCGCCAGTCAACTTAATCGAGGAGATGTTGAGGAAGTCTTGTTTAACCGCAGCCTGAATATGGGAACCCTTTTCCCCGGTAAATTTAATAGGAGGAATAGGAAAAGAGGCGGCCGGATCTGAAGGGTCTAAGGAAATCTTCGTCGCATCGGTTTGAATATTTTGCAATTCAAGATCGATACGGCCATCGTTGGACTGGGGATTGGAGTTA
>JAJFLL010000120.1 GCA_021772695.1 Deltaproteobacteria bacterium | reverse complement strand
TGGCCACGAGGGCACCTGAGTCGGAGCCGTAGACGCTGACTTCGGCCTTAAACGGCGAATTGACTTTGATATTGCCATAACCCGGCACGATCACATCGGCCCGTTCCGTGGGCTCTACCAATATATCTTGGTTATAGTTGTAATCCTGCATCTTCACGTGAATTTGGTACCGGCCAACGGGAACCAATTCGATTTGATCGGGAGTCACGCTTCGCTTTTCACCCGTATTAATTTTGGTAATTTCAATATGATCTTCAGAGGGGTTGGGGGTCTTGACCCATAACATACCTACCTTGCGGAAGGAACGGGGTGCCACGGGATCGAGGGCTAACACTTGTGATGTTGTCATTCCTAAGATTCCGATGGCTAAAAAATAGATGAAATACCTTCGCATTAAAGACCTCCGCTAGCTTATGTGGATTGATCCGCCGCCCCATCACCAAGAAAATGCCTAGACAGGTCACTTACAAAAAAGCAAGCCCCCGCAGGACCAATGGGACCCGCAGGGGACATGGTAATCCATTCCATCTGGGATTTTTAATAATTGCCTCGCAGTTTTCCCTCGTCGTCTTTCCAGGTGGTACCCTCACTGGTCTGCCGCTTTTCAGCTCGGTCGCATAGGTCATCCTTGCACTCTGCATCGTAACTTTTTTGCGTTAGAGGGTGTCCGGCTTCAGCAGAGGCTGGCAGGGGTTTTCCCTTATAGGGATCGTCCACCTCGGGGGCATCGCGACCCACTTGTTTATCGCCTTCGCCAGTCGAGACAAACTCCACATCACCGGCCATGGCGGTGATGGGGGCAGCAAAAAAGGTCATGGCCAAAATTAAATATAGGATTCGTTTCATCATTCACTCCTTTTAAGGACGCAGGACATCGTGGGATTATCTTAGACTCCTAAAGACCCTGCGGGTTAAATACTACGGACATTTTCCGCTAACCCCAAGCCAAAATTACTCCTTACGATTAGAGTCCTTGATTTGGTTTAAGGCTGTGTTTCCGCAGACTTTTGCGTCTCGGGGGCCGACTCGGCAGTTTCCGCCTGGGACGGCGCCGCGGTGCGTTGGGGAGATTCTATGCGGAATTTCTTCTGCTCCCGCAATACTTCCACCGTAGAAGTCTGTCCCTTATCAATGGTGACCCAGAGAACCAAGGGCGGCTCCAAGGCCACCTCCACTCGATAGACACCATTCATCAATTCATTGGATTCTAGACCCAGCGGTTTGGTGAATACCAATTTTCCATGAGCGTCATAGACCGAATAGGTGACCTTCACGGCCTCTGCCAGGGCATCGGTGAGGCCTTGGGCATCTTCCGCCAAATAGAGCAGGCCATTACCAACCTTGGCCACGCCCTGAAGCTGTGTCACCGCTTCCGGTGAAGCGCTGATATCAAATCCAACTACGTGAATCTTCACTTTGAGCCCCGCGTCCATCAGGGCCTGCGCCGCCCCCACCGGATCACCGTCGCAACTCTCGATGCCGTCGGTGAGTAGAATGACGACGCGAGATCCCGATAAACCCTTCAGGTCTTCTTGGACCTGACGCAGGGAATAATCGATGGGGGTCATTCCCTTGGGCTTGAGTTCGGTCACCTTGGCTTGAATGGCCGAAGCGTCGATCTTTCCGAAGGGCACCAGCAGTTCGGTATCCTGACAATCTTTCTTGGATCGGTGCCCGTAGACGCGCAGTCCTAAAGATGCTTCGGGGGGAAATCCCGCCAAAAGTTTATTCAAAACATCCCGAGCGATTTCAACCTTGGCCACGCCCTGGATTTGACCCCACATGGACCCACTCATGTCTAAAACCAATTCGATGTGGTCCGGTGGAAAGTATAAAACCTGCTGGTCCCCACCTTGATCGAGATCCTTGAGTTGTACCTTTAAATATCCGGGACCCTTCGCCTCACCCACCATGATCTGGATGGTATCGTTAGCCTGGCGTTCGTCTTGTAACATGGCCACCACCTTGAGTTCATGGGCACCCAGGGGCACATTTTCGAAATTACACGGGACGACCCAAGGCTCGACTGCAGCCCGACCGAGGCTCTGAGATCCATCTAAGAAAAACTTCACGGCACTGATGGGGCTCTGGGTATTGTTGACCACCTCGGCGCGACATTCACTCAAACCGGATACCGATTGACTGGCACCGGGAGCGGTCAACTTCACCGTGAGTGCTTGCCGTTTCACCACCACGACGCTGTCTTGAGCTTGTTGCCCACGAGAATTCGTTGCCACAGCGGTGAGGCGATAACGCCCTTCGGCGAGCTCCGAAGTATTCCACGCGAGGGAATATTGGTTTTCCCCTGCACTCTCCTTCTGTATGCCCAAGCTTTGTCGAGATGCCTCTCCCGATAAGGGTTCCAGAAAAAATTCGACCCCGGAAATTTGCGTGCCGAAGAGACCTAAGGCTTGGGCCTGGATAGGTACCTCATCAAAAATGACCGCATCGGCTACTGGTGCCAAGATTTTAACCTTAACGCCCAGACCGGAAAACACCACTATGGAGGCTTCTCCACTTTTACCCGCACGATTTTTCGCGACCACCTTGAGGGGATGCTCCCCTTCTTTGAGACCCTGGGTGTCCCATTCTAACTCGTATTGATTTTCTTTCAGAGTACCTTTTCCCAGCTCTTGATCGTTTAAATAGAAGATCACATCGCTAATGGGACTCTCGGTAAAATTGGTGACTTGGGCCACTAACTTGACCTTACCCTCTACGGAGGCCCGGTCGGTGGGCTGCACAAATTCCGGAATAATTTCGCCGAAGGACCCTGCCAGGCCAATGACCGCCCACATGGTGGGCACGAACTCGCTAGGCCGGTGGGTTTGGGTGTTTTGCGCTGGCCAAGCGCCGGTGACTTTTTGATTGTCCAAAAGAAACCGCACGCCCTTGGAAAATTCTGCCGAGTTCACCGAAACGCCGGCCTTTTTAAAGGCATAGAGCACCTGTCCCGTAGCATAGGCATTAGAGCCAGCCATCTTTTCGACTTCTTTCCAACCCCCATCGGCCTGTTGTTCCCCCTTGAGTTGGGCAACGATTCCCTTGGCCACTTTGGCCTGCACCGCATTCCCGTATGTGGTCAAGGCCAAGATCTTTTGAATTTTATCCTGGGTGGTCTCGGCCGGTGCCGCTTCAATATATTGCAATGCCTTCTGGGCCCCCACTTGGAATTTTTTGTCACCGGTTTGTTGAAAGGCCTGCATCAGGGAAGCCACTGCATTGGCGGTGGTCATCACGGAACCTTGATCGATGGGCGCCTCAATATGGTCGATAGTAAATTCGCCGTTTTCTTGTTGTTTACTGAGCAGCCATTCTACAGACTTGATGAAATTTGGATTCTTTTTGGAATTATCTTGTTCTTGGACGGCGGCCAGCCCGAGAGTGGCAAATTGGGTGGCGGTGACATGGTGGCCCGAATGATAGGTGCCGTCTTTATTTTGTTTCGTTTTGGTAAACTCAAACAAGGCGTCATAATATTCATCGTTGACCCGGTAGTCATTGGCCTTGGAAACCGCCAGACCCATCAAGACTTGGCCCTGCACATGACAACCAAAACACTGTTGTTGCTCTTGCCAAGCGTAGGAGGCCGATTGCAGCCATTCGATGCCCACCTGAGCGGCCTGCCGCGGAGTTCGCCGCCATTTTTCTTGTTCCGATTGGTAACTGAAGGCCTTGGGGTCGATATCATGAAACTTTTCTTCGCCCGGCCCCTTCATTTGCAAATTAAAATTTCCGGATTCTTGATCGGCAATGAGCGCCGCCCGTAAGGGGTGTCGTCCGGCGGTCATCTTAATTTTGCCACGGGGCTTTGAGGTACCGAGGACTTGTTTGCCATCCAAAAACAAAAAGCCCTTGGCTTGGCCCTCGATCTGAAATTCATATTCCCCTGCTTTGGGCAATTGCAGCAGTCCTTCATGCTCCACCCAGAAACGGTTTCCCGCCACCGGTTTGACCGGGGGCTTTTTCCATTCCCTGACGAGAGTTGGTTGCAATTCTTGTTCCTGAAAGGCGGCAAAATTGTGGTCATTATAATAGCGTGTCACCAGGCCCTGTTGGGTTTGACCCAATATAGTCACCAAGCCCAAGGTTAAGGGAACGGCTGCGGCCAAGAGACTGAAGGCACTACGCAAAGTAGATCGCTCGGAATCCCCTAATACCCGAAGCAGATCACGGAGCAAAAATAGAATCAAAATGGGTAAGAGCAGCACCACCGCTAAAAAGGCAGGTTGCAAATAACGAGGCAAGAAGGACAGAAAGCCGACACCGCGTAATACATCCGGTAGAGAAATGCCTTTGATCATGCCGATGAGAAAGGGCAACGATCCCAATAATCCCAACACACCCACGGCGATCTTCACATTGCGAGAGAGTTTGAGACCCCAAAGAATGAAGATTAAAGAGAGGGAAAGGGAGAGGAATAAAATCAGATTAACCAAAAAGGGTAATTGCAAAGGACCAATGGCAAAGGCATTTTGCGCATCGGTGCCATAATAGAGGGCACAAAACCCCACGATGATAATGAGGTATACGACTAGCAGGTAGGGTCGGGACCAAAGTTGCAGGCGCCGCCACCCCAATACCAACAAGGCCGTCAGAGACACCATGCCTAAGGTGTTCCACCACCTGGAAGCTAAATGCTGGGACCAGGTCTGATACAATATATCGAGTAAGAGTAACGCCAAGATGCCAAAGGCCAGATAGGCCAGGGCCTGTTGGACTCGCCCCTTCCAGGTCTCCATAACGGCTCCTTCCAATAGAGAATAGAAGGTGGCCAATTACCACGGGAGCCCGTCTACTCCAAGCAATCGTCCATCCAACCCTTTTCGCTTACGTCTCCCCCGAGGGGCTGGAGCCACCAGGGAAAAATCTTCACTATCATTTTGAGAAAATTCTCATTATGGAAATCCATTTCAAAAACCAAATTCATAACTTATTGTTTTTACTAGATAATTTATCAAGATGTCTGGCATGCAAATTGCTTAACTAGTCCATGTACGACCCGGGGCAACCCCATTTTTTAAGTTTTGAAAAGTCTTTGGAGGACACTACTATGCACCGATCTCTAATACATTTTGCTTTGATCCTTGGCCTCGGCCTGGGCACTTTGATGGCCTGTTCTAACGGTGCCAATCCCGTTACCGAGGGCGCCCCCGGTTCGGGAGCCGCCTCTGAAGGCGTCGGTGATAAGGTCAGCTCTGTAGATACTTTTGCCGCTAAGACCGCCGAGAGCCGAACCCTCGATGAACGTATCGTGGCCTATCTCGAAGTAGCTCGGATCGATAAAGATGCCGAACTCACCGCCAAGATTAAAGAAACCTTTCTTTCTGCCAGCTACTCGGCCGATAAATTTTCTCCGGAACTAGCCGCCACCTTGATACAAATCGACAACAACTTGAGTGTCACCAGTCGGTTCATGGCACAATCGGCTAGGATGCTGAGTATCTTTGCACCATTTTACGCCTGGCAAGGTGTACTGCAAACCGATGGCACCGCCTTCAATCTCGAAGCGGCTTTTTCTGCGAATGCCAGTGGAGATCCATTAGAAGCCACGGCCATCGAACGAAAAATCGAGGCCATCGAGAAGGGATTGGAATACACCTTTCAGGTCATCACGGCCTACAACATCACCTATAACACCTACATCACCGCCGTATTGTCGACCTTTTGGAATAATATCGAAAGCGTGCAACCGGGCGACATCGAAATGGCCAAGTTCGCCCCTGGAATCGATTTTTCCCGAATCGAAAATAAAAAAATTGAATATACCTTCCGTCGCTTGGCGGCATCTGTGAGTTTTAAGGCCGCTGGTATTACCTATAATTATTTGGCCTGGCGACCCACTGGCATCGAAGCCATTCGAACGAAAGAGGTCCTCCGTGTCGATGAAGAAAATAAATCCGGAGAAAATATTGAAAACGCCATGGAATTAGAAAGAAACATCGATGTTCTAAAGAGTAACCGCTCCTACCTCGAAGTCATCGCCGCCTCAGACAATGTCTTTATCGAAGCGGGTTTCGTCATGACTGAAAAATTTATCGAACGCTTTATCAAATTTATCAGTGTCACCAGTGGCACCCGAGACTTCATGAATATCGGTGTCTTTTTTGGTGGTGCCAACCTCAACGGAAACCTAGAGGGGCGCCGTATCGAAAACATTGTCGATGAAGGGCGCGAAGAAAAAAAGACAGACGAAAGCGGTACTACTCCCGATGCTGATCAAATCATCAGAAACTTTCGAAATTAGTTTTACTTCTCTCCTTTTCCAAGCCCCTTCGGGGGCTTTTTTTTTACCTCATCTGCCTAAGGAATTGGCCTAGACAAGACCTCGCCGGTAATTCTAATACCCTAGGTATCCATGAAGCGAAAATTACTCGGCATCTTGGCCTCCTTGGGCATATTTCTGTTGTTTTTTGAATTGGGTTCGGCCCTGCTCGCCCATTGGGGCTACCTACACCGTGACCTGCCCACCTATTCCCTCAAACAGGTCAAAGAACGTTTTTGGGCCGAGATTGATCCCGTGGTCGGCGTCTGGCACCCGGCCAACTCTCAGTTTCGCCACCGACGCTCCTGTTACGATGTGGTCTATCGCTCCAATGCCTGGGGCATGCGCGACGTGGCACGGCAGAAACGCAGTGCCGAGCCACGCACCGTGGTCTTGGGCGATTCCCTGATCGAAGGCTGGGGAGTGGCCGATGAGAATCGACTCACCAACCAATTAGAAAAACTCACGGGTAAGCCTCATTTAAATTTCGGCGTGGCCGGCTACTTCGGTCCTAATCAATACTTCATGCTTTACGAAAGCCTGGCCAAATCCTTCGATCATGACGCGGTTCTAGTTGGCATTTACCCGAGTAACGATTTTCACGATGACGATTTCCAATATTGGCAGGCCACCGGCTCGTGGAAGGGTCATTACAAACCCTTTCTCGTGGGCTCTTACCCCGAATACCAAACCGTTTACCCAAGCAACCAGTTAGAACTCGACCACCTGAGTTGGGATCGCTACATGGTGCGATGGCTTCGGGAATTTTCCTATTCTTATACCACCGCAGCTCACTTGTTTCGTCAAATGCGCAATGTGTGGCGCAAAGAAAAGACCACACCCAAGGGCGAGGCCTTTTCCGGTTATTACGATTTTTCCAAGGAACGCTGGGATCGTATGCGATTTTCATTGGAACGGCTGCGCCAGGCTGCAGCGGGTAAAAATTTTACCGTACTACTGATCCCCGAAGGCGTCGACATCGCCCGCTTCCTTCGATCGGGCCGAAGCAGTCCCCTCCATGAAAAGGTGACGGAGTGGGCACAAAAAAACCAGGCCCAGATGATCGACCTGTTACCCTTCATGGCATCCCAATCCGATTGGCCCCAACTTTATTTCGCCCCCTGTGACGAACATCCCAACGATGAGGGCAATCGACGGGAAGCGGCCTTCGTCTTTCAGGAACTGAACTCCCAAATAAAAAATTGATGAAAACCACTAAAGGTCGTGGCTAGGATCCTTCCTGCCAATTCCGAAGGGAACTACGCACCAAGGTTTTTCTTTGGGAACTCAATGGCCAGTAGATTTCAATGCGGCCAAAGGGCAGTGAGCGATAAAAATTTATCCCATGTAATAAAGGATCCGGAACCTCACCTGGCTGCCACGCCCCGCGGACTTTGAC